>NZ_JACJDN010000142.1:0-7594 GCF_014163565.1 Pseudoalteromonas sp. SR45-5
TTTAGATATATTTAACTAAATTTATAACTAGCCGGTATTTATTGCGCTAGCTTTTCGTCTGCTGTTTTTACAAAGTCAGCGGCAAAGTCCATTACATGGAATAAAAAGCTTTGCTCGTTTGTGCCTGTTACCAAGTGTGCACCTGGTCCCATTGCATAAACGCCTACGTCTTCACCGGCATGTGTTTCTGAGCCCATTGGTACCAGTGCTTCTTGATGAAAACCAGGTGTTGTTGTATCAACATCTGTTAAATCAACACGCCCTGTAACCGGTGCAAACGCATAACCTGCATCGGCATCAGTCTCGCTGCCTAGGTTTCTAAAACCACCACCATTGGTGTAACCAACCGTTGTATAAGGCATATCATCGGCAGCTAAGCTTGGCTCAGTTGCACCTACTGCAACCACTTTACCTAAAATTGGGTTACCGCGTTTAGGGTAACCGGCAATGGTAAATACATGGCTGTGATCGGCAGTTACAACTATTAATGTTTCTTCTGGGTTGGTGTTTTCCATCGCCACTTTAACGGCTTTGGCAAGCTCAATAGTGTCGTTTAACGCGTTATAAGCGTTACCCGCATGATGCGCGTGGTCAATTCGACCCGACTCAACCGTTAAGAAAAAACCTTGCTCGTTGTTATCAAGTACGTTTATTGCTTTTTCGGTCATTTGTGAAAGCGAAGGCTCGCCTGCTACATCGTTTGCTCGATCAGCTTCGTACTGCATGTGGGATTCGTTAAATAAGCCAAACACTTTAGTGGCGTCGTCACTTATTGCATCAAAACCGGTTTGATCCATTACGTACGTGCCATTTGGATATTGCGTTTTCCACTCTGCGGTTAAGTCGCGGTTATCTGTACGATCCCCTTCAACAGCACTTACTGCATCGGCTGAATTAAACGCGGCATCTTTTGGTAAAAAGTGACGACGACCGCCGCCCATTACTACGTCAATACCGTCTACATCAACACCACTAAAGCGTGCTTCTAGGTTGGCTTCAAAGTTAACTAGTTGCGATGCAATATCTTCACACGTTGCGGCACTTTCTGGCATATCGGAGATATCTTCCCAGTTACGCTCTGCCGATTTAGCATACGTTGCAGCTGGGGTTGCGTGAGTAATACGCGCTGTAGAAATAATCCCTGTTGCTTTACCTGCAATTTCAGCAAGCTCTAATGAGGTAACTAGTTCGTGCCCTTTGCCTGATGCACAATTACCACGTTCAACCGCTTCATCTATACCTAAAACGCCCGCGTCGGTTTTAACACCCGATGCCATTGCGGTCATAGTGCCTGCCGAATCTGGCGTTTGCGCATCTACGTTGTATGTTTTTACAAAGCCCGAAAAAGGCATAGTTTCAAAGCTTAACTGGTGCTCTTCACCCATTTCGCCCTCTAACTGACCCGCTAAAATACGTGCTGCGGTTATGGTAGAAATACCCATACCATCGCCCACAAATAAAATAACGTTTTTAGCTTTGCCTGATTCAGTAACAATGTTGCTACTGGCTGTTTGTGCAGCACCTAATTTTGTTTGTGCTTCACTAAACCATGCATTACTAGTAAGCGAGGCTAATTGCTCGTTTGTGAGCGACGTTGCAGGTGCATTACACACTAAATTAGTTGAGTTAACTTCGTCGCTGTCTAGCACGTCGTTATTATTGGTATCTGCGCCTACTTGAGTCTCTACACCGCCATTAATGCACTGATCAGAGCCCACTGCAATAGCGTTATCTACTGCAATAATATTATTTTCATTTTTGTTATCGTCACTCGAGCAACCTGCTAGCGCGACCATTACTGCTAAAGAAAGTACTGTTAATTTGTTCATGTTAGCCGCCATTATTGCTGAGTTAGTTCAAGAGCTTGATTAATTAGATGAAACACTACGTTTTGTTCAATTACGCCTTGTGCTAGCTGAGCACCTGGACCTTTTGCATGCAGTGAAATATCTTCACCCGCGTGTGTTTCTGAGCCCATTGGTACAGTTGCTTCTTGGTGAAAACCTGGGGTCGTTGTATCAACGCCATTTAGCTCAACACGCCCTGCAACAGCAGCACTTGTGTAACTTGCATCCGCATCAGTCTCACTGCCCAAGTTTCTAAAGCCTAAACCATTTGCGTAACCTACTGTGGTGTACGGCATATCGTCGGCGGCTAGGCTTGGAGTAGTTTCGCCTACTGCAACTACTTGACCTAAAATTGGATTACCACGCTTAGGGTAGCCAGCAATAGTAAATACATGGCTGTGATCGGCGGTTACTAAAATAAGGGTTTCTTCTGGGTTGGTGTTATCTACCGCAGCTTGCACGGCTTTAGCAAACTCAATGGTGTCGTTAAGCGCGTTGTATGCATTACCTGCGTGGTGCGCGTGGTCAATTCTTCCCGACTCAACCGTTAAGAAAAATCCGTTATCGTTTTTACCAAGCACTTCAATTGCTTTAGTGGTCATATCGGTAAGCGAAGGCTCGCCCGCTACATCGTTTGCGCGGTCAGCTTCGTATTGCATGTGGGATTCGTTAAATAAACCAAATACTTTAGTGGCGTCGTCTGCTATTGCATCAAAGCCTGTTTGATCCATTACGTACGTAGCATCTGGGTATTGTGTTTGCCACTCAGTCACTAGGTTGCGCTCGTCAGTGCGGTCGCCTTCAATAGCGCTTACTGCATCTGTTGAGTTAGCTGTTTCGTCTTTTGGTAAAAAATGACGACGACCGCCACCCATTACAAAATCAAGACCGTCTACGTTGGTCCCTACAAATCGTGCTTCTAGGTTTTTTTCAAAGTTAACAAGTTGCGATGCAATGTCTTCACAGCCACCCGTTACGGCATCTTCTGGCATATCGGATACGTCTTCCCAGTTACGGTCAGCCGATTTAGCATACGTGGCAGCAGGGGTTGCATGCGTAATACGTGCTGTAGAAATAATACCGGTAGATAGCCCTTTAATTTCAGCTAATTCGGTCGCGGTAATTAGCTCATTACCTGCTACTGTTGAACACACGCCGCGTTCAATATCTTCATCTACACCAATAACGCCCACATCGGTTTTTACACCCGAAATAATAGCCGTCATCGTGCCGGCTGAATCAGGAGTTTGTGCATCTACGTTATACGTTTTAACTTGTGCAGAGTATGGGAACTCTTCAAAGCTTAAATAACCTTCTTCGCCAGATTGGTTATTACGCTGCCCTTGCAAAATACGCGCGGCGGTAAGAGTAGATATACCCATGCCATCGCCTACAAATAAAATAACGTTTTTAGCTTTAGTGGCTTGTGTAGCCTGCGCTTGTGCTGTTTTTGTTGTTAGTTTAGTTTGCGCAGCGCTATACCAGCTGCTGTCTTTTTGGCTTTGCGGTAGTACATCAGCATGGCTAACTGCGCTAAACGCAAATGTTAGCGCGATTGCCGCAGCGACTTTTTTAATTTTCATCCGTAATTCCCATTGTTTAGTGGTTATTTTTTGAAATGTGTAAACACAAAAAAGATCAACCGCTGCACTATAGAAAACAGATGTGACTGATAAAGGTAATTTTAATGAAAGTAAGATGACCAAACTATTACAAAAATAAGTCACAAAAAAAGCGCAACGTGTTAAACGTTGCGCTTTTAAGGGAAATTATTGAGGGAGTTATTTAAATATTAAAAACGTGCTTTAAACGATACCCCAAAGTAGCGCTCTGCATCGCGCGGAATTTGATAACGGAAGTTATCGCCACTGTAGGTTGTTGCGTAACTTTCGTCGGTTAAGTTTTTAGCAATAAGTGATACTCTAAACGCGTCATCTTTAAACGATAAACCCACACTTGCGTTTAAAATACCGTAATCTGGTAATAAAGCAGCTGGATTAAATTCGCCTACGTTGTCTGGTAGGTCTGAGTATTGCTCGTCGGTGTAAATGTAAGAGCCGTTAATATGTACGTTAAAGCCATGGTCGGTTTCAATAAAGTAGTCAGCCGTTAGTGAGTATTTTAAATCTGGCGAAAATGGTACATCTAAACCTGAGCGGTCAGTACACGAACCAGCGGCTACCTCTGCCGGACAATTAAACTCGTCAATTTCAGCTTTAATGTAAGCAACACCACCAGTAAGGGTTAGCGACTCTGTTGCAGCCCACATAAAGTCAACTTCAACACCTTGCGTACTTACATCACCCGCATTGGTTAAGCGCGTAATACAAGTGCCGTCTGAACAGTCAAAGTTGTTAGCTTGAAAGCCTTCAATTTCGGTTCTGAAAAGCGCCATGTTAAATACAAATTCGCGGCTTGCGTATTTGTAGCCTATTTCATAAGCGTCAGACTCTTCAGGTGCTATTTCGCGACTATCGGTGTCTGGGTTAAAGTTATAATAAATATTAAAACCAGGGCCTTTGTAACCTTGCGAGTAAGTACCGTATACCATTTGACCATCGCCTAAATCGTATTGCATACCTAAACGACCCGATACGTTGGTTTCTTCGGCTTTGCCTTCATCATCTGTATTAAGTGTTGCTGGGCGCACACCTACACCGGTGCGGCCATACACATCATTACTTACACGGCGATGCGTGTACGACACTTCATCGTCGGTGTAACGAATACCAAATAATACGCGTAAATCTTCAGATAAATCGTAAGTACCGTCGGCAAAAGCGGCCCAGTTGTTAAATTCTGTGCTCATAAAAGCAGTGGCCGATACAATATCGTTTGCGTTACAGCTAACACCTAGACCTTGTGTGTAACCATCTAGGTCGTTAAGTGCTGCATCAAGTTCAGCGCCCGATAAGTTATTTTGCGCGTAAAAAGCCATTGCGCTATCAAGCTGGCCACCATTATTTTGACAACTAGCATCGCGAGTAAAGTTACGTTGTGAATTCATGTTCCAATAAAATAAGCCAGCAACATAGTTAAATGGCCCAGCTAGGTTTGATGTAACTCTAAATTCTTGCGAAAACTGATCCCATTGCTGTGCACCTAAATCGTGTAATTGAAACGGCGCGTCAAATACCGGCTCGCTGCTGTCGCCAGCAATAGAGGTAAAGTCGCCTTCACGGTACTCTGTGTTATCCCACGAACGCTGCGCTGTAATTGAAGTATATGTATAGTCGCCAATTGTTTTATCAACTTGTACTGAAAACGCGCTATGTTCGTCAATTGTGCGCGACTCGTAATCGTGATCAACGCTGCGTTGGTCTAAATCAATATCGGCTACGCCATCAACAATACCGTTACTATTTGGTACTGATTTTGAATCTGGATTACGGCCACTTGGTAGTGCTTCTAAGTCGGCACAACAATCATCGTCAGCGTTATAAAATTCAGCAATAAATTTTACGCTTAAGTCATCCTCTGGCTCGTATTTAAATACAGCACGTGCACCTTCACGGTCGTAACCGTTTACTTTTTCGTTGTTGTAAACGTTATCAATGTAACCGTCAAATTTACCTTTAAATACCGTTAGGCTTGCCGCTAGGTCGTCGGTTAAACCGCCGCTTATAACGCCTTTAAAACGGTATTCGTTATCTTGATAAAACGAGGTTTCTACGCTGCCTGTTGTGTCGTACGAGGGATCTTTTGTTGTTATGTTTACCACACCTGCTGAGGCGTTTTTACCAAACAATGTACCTTGTGGCCCGCGTAATACTTCAATGCGGTCTACGTCGTATAAATCGGCAAATGCTTGACCCGAGCGGCCAAGCACCACGCCATCAACAACAGTTGCTACACTTGGCTCGGCAGCAATACTAAATGAAATAGTACCAATACCGCGCACTGTTAGCGCTGAGTTACGGGTTGTGGTGCCTTTTCTAAAGCTAACCGAAGGAACAAGCGACTGTAAGCCTTCCATGTTATTAGCAAAAGCTGAATTAATTTGATCGCTATTAAGTACCGATACCGCAACAGGTACTTCGTTTAAACTTTGCGTTCTTTTTTGTGAAGTAACGACTATTTTTTCAAATGTATCATTTTTAGCTGTTTCTGTTTTTTGTTGTTCTTGTTCGGTTTGCTCTTGCTGTGCATGTACCTGCGCGCTAAGCGCTAAACCGGTTGTCATTGCTAACGTGACTGCCAAGCTTAAGACGGACTTTTTAGCTCTCATGTCATTCTCCATATTGTGCGTGTGTGCTGTGTGGTACCGCGCTAGCAATTGTGTGGGTTGCTAAAAAGCGGTGTCAGTGTGTGATATTTCCCTTAAAGCTCTTATATCTTATATAAGAGCTTTAAATTTAAACAAACTATCTTACTAATGCAATCATTATGTGAATAAAATGTAATTTTAAATTAAGTAATGAGGAGTCAGCCGTATGTTATACGGCCTTTGGAATCCCAATATGCGCTAAACTATTTTCGTAACGAACCTGCCAACGACGTACACTCCACCAGCTAAGCACTAAAACAGTAGACCAAACAGCAACTAAACTTGGTACAAAGTACACACTGGTTCCACCAACCAATCCGAGCGGCGAAAACAATATATACAAGCTAACAATCAAGCCTACTAATACAATTGCGCAAGGTAGTGCGTATTTCCAAGGATTTAGGTCTACCTCGGCTTTGCGTGTAAATTGCCATGGTGTTTTAAGGGGTTTGTAGTAACCAATACCCAACATTATTGCCAATTCAATTAAGAACAAAATGGCGTAAATATGAATAAAGTTAATGTCTACATCCCATACAAATTTAAGCAAGGTATAGGCAATAATATGGAATATAATCGCGACTTTAGCGCCCAGTGCAGGCACTTTTCGAGTAAACAAACCAACCAATACAATTGTGATGACCGGAATGTTGTAAAAACCTGTAAACACACGAATAATGTGCCATAAACCTTCAGGCGCAAACATCAATAATGGCGCAGTTATAAACGACAATATGGCAATAACAATACTGGTAATTTTGGCTACTTTTATAAGTTGGCTGTCTGTTACCTTATTTTTTTTCATTGGCTTATAAACATCTAAGCAAAATAAGGTCGCCGCGCTGTTGAGCAATGAATTAAATGAGCTAAATACAGCACCTAGCAATACGGCCAAAAAGAAGCCAGATAAATACTGTGGAAGCACTTCTTTTACCAAATGTGGGTAAGCTAAATCGATAGTTGGCAGGCTTTCGTGTTTATAAAGATGGTAAGCAATAACGCCAGGGATCATCATCATAAACGGTACTAGCACTTTAAAGTACCCTGAAAACAACACCCCTTTTTGACCTTCAACTAAGTTTTTAGCGCCCAATGTACGCTGGATCACATACTGATTAGTGCCCCAATAAAACAAATTAGCTAAGATCATCCCTGTAAAAATAGTGCCAAATGGCACGGGATCATCGCTACTACCAATAGCATTGAGCTTTTCTGTGTCGGTGTTTACTAGGGTGCTTAACCCTTCTGAAAAACTACCATCACCCAATGCAATTAAGCCCAGTGTTGGCACTAAAATACCAATGATAAGTAACCCAACACCATTAATAGTATCTGATACCGCAACCGCCTTTAAACCACCAAATACAGCATAAATAGCCCCAACTGAGCCCACTGTAATAATGGTCACAATTAGGCTTGATTGGTAGCTCATATTTAATAAGGTGGGTACATCAAAAAGTCTAAGTACGGCTATTGATCC
>NZ_JACJDN010000143.1:0-7567 GCF_014163565.1 Pseudoalteromonas sp. SR45-5
CATGGGTTTACCTTAATTGAGCTGATGATAGCGGTTGCAATTGTAGGCATACTTGCTTCAATTGCATTGCCCAATTATACAGAATATGTAAAGCGTGCTTCGCGCGCTGAAGCTGCTGCAGCATTGTTAGATGCTGCAAACAAAGAGGAGCAATATTTTGTAGATAATCGTGAGTATACGCAATCCTTTACTGACTTAGGGCTACAAAGTAAAACCGAAAATGGTCACTTTGAACTATCTATCAGCGTAGTTGATAGTAATACCTTCACTATTACAGCTAAGCCTATAGACGGTGCTGTAAAAGGAGATACTGATTGTAAAGAGCTTTCAATCACTGATATTGGTCTCAAAGGTGCAAAAGGGTCTAAAGGAGACACCGATATTGGTTATTGCTGGGGTCGATAGCCTAGATTACTTCTTCTGGCACTTATCAGTTGATTTAATACGTATTCTGCCAGTCTGACTTACTGATAAGGCCAACCCCTCGAGGTTGGCCTTATTGCTGTTGGGGCAATATATAAAAGTACCATTTTGAAAACCATTCAAAGAACCATCAGGACGAAACGTAATTGCGCTGCGAGGGTATTTAAGACTGTCAGCTTCATGGATCTCCTCAAAAGTACTTAAGAGTAGTTCATCATCATCTAACGAGGTTGATTTATCTTTGTCGATAAAGAGTGACATTTGGCCATTCCACTCGTCCTTTGTACATTGACTGTCTTTTAGTGCACAAAGCGTGACGTAAGTAGTATTTTCAATGGCATATAAACGGCCATAATTTATATTTCGGTGTAGGAGGTTTACGTGGTTATCTAAGCGGTTTTTAGCTAAAAAATCTGGGTAAAACCACATAGATAATTGGCTGATAATACTGACAACAGCCATAGATACCATTAATTCGAGAAGTGTTACTCCCTTACTTTTTGATATTGATAATCTCATCCTTGAAGACCTGAGTTAATAAATGATTAACTCAGTCTAGTAAATGATACAAATATGACAAGATATAATTGTACGTTTTTTAATCACACTTTTCAGTGGTGTCACCAAGGTAAAAAGCAGTACCAGATACTGATACATTCAGCGCTTTATTGTTTTCGTTGTCATTATTGGGGCAGTATACAAAGCCCGTAAAGCTACCTGAGCCAGCTAAACTTGTCGTAATACGACCGCTCGTATTAAACCGAAGGCTATTATTACCAGAGAATTTTATTCTATCGCTAGACGGAGTTTCTGACATTACACGTAATAGACTATCATTTGCGCTTTTATAACTTCCGTCATTATCAGTATCTATAAATAAAATAACGGTATTAGTTGATGCCCATTCACTTTGGCATGTGAGACTTGAGCTACTACTTGTAACTGTATTAGGAGCAGGGCATACAATGACTATTTCATCCGTACTTGCAGCTTGAGCACGGGCGTAGCTAATATTTCTTTTTAATTCCAACAAAAAGTTCTCAGCTCTATTTTCTTCTAGCATATCGCTACTATTCCAAATTGCAATTGATGCAATGATCCCAACGATAGCAACGGTTACCATGAGTTCTAAAAGGGTGAACCCGTTTTGTTTGTTTTTCATATTAATCTCATTTACTGCTAGTCATTTAAGTATAGCTATTTTTATATAATAAATTATACCACGATCGGTTGTTTTATCACCGTAATTCAATCGCTTTGTTTGCTATGAACATCATGATTGTCTAAAATCGAGGCAACTGAAGCTTTCAAAAGTAATTAATATGAAAAAAATAGAAGCAATTATCAAACCTTTTAAGTTAGACGATGTGCGTGAAGCGTTGTCTGATGTAGGTATTACGGGGATGACGGTAAGCGAAGTTAAAGGCTTTGGACGTCAAAAAGGTCACACAGAGCTATATCGTGGCGCAGAGTATATGGTCGATTTTTTACCTAAAGTAAAACTTGATATTGTATTGACTGATGAAGATGTAG
Source organism: Pseudoalteromonas sp. SR45-5 (assembly GCF_014163565.1). Classification (NCBI taxonomy): domain Bacteria; kingdom Pseudomonadati; phylum Pseudomonadota; class Gammaproteobacteria; order Alteromonadales; family Pseudoalteromonadaceae; genus Pseudoalteromonas; species Pseudoalteromonas sp. SR45-5. Next base: position 1,957 of record NZ_JACJDN010000143.1, read on the forward strand.
ACCGTGCAATTGAAGTTATTGTAAAAACGGCGCAAACAGGAAAAATCGGTGATGGTAAAATATTTGTCACAGATGTTGAGCGTGTAATACGTATTCGTACTGCAGAGGAAGATGAAGAAGCGATTTAAGCTTGTTTTTCTATGTAGTTAAAAGGCGCTTTAGTAAGCGCCTTTTTTATTTATTTAGTTCTTTTATTTAGTTTTCGTGTTTGCTTTGCGTGCTCACTAAGCTCAGTTAAACCTAATTGGTCGTAACTTTTCTCCATCATTTCAAGCGCGGGATCTAAGTAACTGCTTTGTGAATAATGCTCAACAACAAACTTACCTCTATTAGCAGCAGCTAAATAAGCTTCACGTTCGTAATAGTAAGTTGCTACTTTTAATTCATAACGTGCCATGCGGTTTAAAAGCCACACTAAACGACGCTTAGCTTCAGGCGCGTAATCACTTTTTGGAAAACGTTTTACTAATGTCGATAAATCTGTAAATGCAACACGAGTACGGTTGGCATCACGGTCGGCTCTATCTACACCAAAGTACTCTTGGAACGCATTTTTATCTGCTTTAATATTTACTAAACCACGCATGTAATACATGTAGTCTAAATCTTTATGATTTGGGTTTAAGCGAATAAAGCGGTCAATGGTTGCAAGTGCTTGTTCAGTATTACCTGATTGATAATGTGCATAGACTAAGTCCATTTGTACTTGCTTAGAGAATGGGCCAAATGGGTAGCGAGAGTCTATAGCACTCAAAAGTTCAATTGCACGAGCATATAAACCAGAATCTAGCGTTTCTTTTGCATCTTCATATAAAGCGTGTGCAGACTTATTCGGTACACGTTGAATGTCTTCTTGGTCTGGAGCAGACGAACAAGCGCCTAAACTAAGTACAGAAACTGAAAAAACAATGGCAAATGCACGTTTCCCTATTTTATTTATCATTTTATTTGTTACCTTCGATGTCTTCGGCTAGGCCAAGTCGGTAAAACCGAGTAAACTATGCGTATTATATTATGCTTTTATTAAAAGCGATTCTAACCCAGTCGAGCAAAGCTTGCACTGGTAAATTGGGTAAAGTTACTAATGTCAGAGCAAATTTCTCTTCAAGCCGACGTTCCAACCGAATTAGGTGGTAAACGTCTAGACCAAGTATTAGCACAATTGTTCCCTGATTATTCACGTTCTCGTATAAAAACGTGGATTTTGGATGATAAAATCACTGTAGACGGTGAAATTTTCAACACTCCACGCGAAAAGCTACTAGGTGGTGAAGTTGTAAGTGTTGAAACAACAATTGAAGCACCACGCGAATACGAAGCACAAGATATCAAATTAAACATTGTTTATGAAGACGATGATATTTTGGTAATTAATAAACCAATGGGCCTAGTGGTTCACCCAGGTGCGGGTAACCCTAATGGAACAGTGTTAAACGCATTGCTACATTACTACCCTGAAATAATTAACGTGCCACGCGCAGGTATAGTGCATCGTTTAGATAAAGACACGACCGGTTTAATGGTTGTAGCTAAAACGATTCCAGCACAAACGCATTTAGTAACAGCGCTGCAAAAGCGTGAAAACTTTACGCGTGAATATGAAGCACTGTGTAATGGTACTATGACTGCAGGTGGTATGGTTGAAAAAGCGATTGGCCGTCATCCTACTCAGCGTACGCATATGGCCGTACATGAACTGGGTAAACCGGCAATTACACATTACCGTGTTGCTGAAAAATTCCGTGCTCATACTCGTTTACGTCTGCGCCTAGAAACAGGCCGTACTCACCAGATTCGTGTGCACATGGCACATTTAAATCATCCGCTAATTGGCGATCAATCTTATGGCGGCCGTCCGCGTCCACCTAAAGGTGCAACACCAGAGTTATTCGAGTTACTTCGTAGCTTTAGACGCCAAGCACTACATGCTGTAAAATTGAGCATTGCGCATCCAATCACGGGTGAAATGATGACATGGCAAGCACCTATCCCTGATGATATGGTTGCTATGACACATGCACTACGTGAAGATACTAAAGCTAATCCTGATATCGATAGATAATGCACTTATTGTCAGCGACATGGCAAAACCTTCATAAAGTAGGAACGTTAAGTACTACTTGTGGAGGTGGTGTTTCAAAAAACCCATTTAAAAGTTTCAATTTGGGATACCATGTTGGAGATAATCAAGATCATGTATCAAAAAACCGCTCACTATTAACCAAACACTTACCTAAACCTGCCGTGTGGCTAAATCAAGTTCATAGCTCTGATGTTGTTATTGTTGATGAACATTTTGACTCTAATAAGTTACACAATGCTGATGCGCTTTATACTCAGTTATTAAATCAGCCTTTGGCTATCATGACTGCCGATTGCTTACCTATTTTATTAGTGAGTGATGATGAGAAGGAAGTTGCAGCTATACATGGTGGCTGGCGGGGGCTTGAGCAGGGAATTATTAAAAATACTTTAGAATGTTTTAGCTCAAAGTATGAAAATATAAATGCTTGGCTAGGGCCTGCAATTGGGCCAACTCAATTTGAGGTTGGCGCTGAAGTGTTTGAGTTATTTAAAAAAAGGTCTTCTTCATTTATTCAAGCATTTACACCACAAGCTAATGGCAAATTTCTTGCTGATATTTTTGGCATTGCGCGTACTTTACTTACCCAGCAAGGCGTTAAAAATATTACAGGCGGCGACTATTGTACAGTCTCTCAAAGTGACTTATTTTTTTCTTATCGACGGGATGGTCAAACAGGGCGTATGGCAAGTTTGATCTGGCGCAAGTAAAGCGTACATTAGTGATTATATTTATTCCCACACCTTGAACAATTCTATTAACATACCCATTTATTAAACAATTAGTTTATTAAATAGGTAAACCCTCATGCGTTTAGATAGATTTACAAGCAAATTTCAATCTGCGCTTTCTGATGCGCAATCTTTAGCACTTGGTCGCGACCATCAATTTATTGAGCCCGTGCACTTAATGTATTCATTGCTACAACAAAGTGGCTCAAGTGTGCGAGCGCTATTTGCGCAAACAGGAGTCAGTGCTGACGAGCTCAATACTAAGCTTTCTCAAGAAATTGAAAAGCTCTTTAAAGTCGAAGGTGTTGGAGGCGATGTACAGTTGTCAAACAACATGGCATCACTTATTAACTTATGTGACAAGTATGCGCAAAAACGTAAAGATAAATACATTTCGAGTGAATTGTTTGTACTGGCAGCATGCGACGATAAAGGTCCACTTGGCGATATATTCAGATCGTTAAATATTACCTCCACTAAAATTGAAACAGCAATTAAAGCGATTCGTGGTGGTCAAAAAGTTGATGACCCAAATGCCGAAGAAACACGCCAAGCGCTTGAAAAGTTCACGATTGATCTAACTGAGCGAGCAGAGCAAGGTAAGCTTGACCCTGTTATTGGTCGTGATGACGAAATTCGCCGCACGATTCAAGTATTACAGCGCCGTACTAAAAATAACCCTGTATTAATCGGTGAGCCAGGTGTTGGTAAAACAGCAATAGCAGAAGGTTTAGCACAGCGTATTATTAATGGTGAAGTACCTGAAGGATTAAAAAACAAACGTGTTTTATCGCTTGATTTAGGAGCACTAGTTGCGGGCGCTAAATATCGCGGTGAATTTGAAGAGCGTTTAAAATCAGTGTTAAACGAATTGGCTAAAGAAGAAGGCCAAGTCATTTTATTTATTGATGAAATACACACTATTGTGGGTGCAGGCAAAAGTGATGGCGCAATGGATGCGGGCAATATGCTAAAACCTGCTTTAGCACGCGGTGAGTTACACTGTGTTGGCGCAACCACGCTTGATGAATACCGTAAATATATAGAGAAAGACGCAGCACTTGAGCGTCGATTCCAAAAGGTACTCATTGAAGAGCCGTCGGTTGAAGATACCATTGCAATATTGCGTGGCTTAAAAGAGCGATATGAGCTACATCATTCAGTAGAAATTACTGATCCCGCGATAGTTGCTGCGGCGCAGTTATCTCACCGCTACATTAGCGATCGTCAGTTACCAGATAAAGCAATTGATTTAATTGACGAAGCGGGGTCTTCGATTCGATTACAAATTGATTCAAAACCAGAGTCGTTAGATAAGCTTGAACGTCGTATTATCCAATTAAAATTAGAAGATAATGCACTTGCTAAAGAAAAAGATGAGGCGAGTCAAAAACGTCGCACTGAAATGCAAGAGTTGATCACCGACCTTGATGGACAATATCGTGAACTAGACGAAATTTGGAATGCTGAAAAAGCATCGCTTCAAGGTACACAAGTAATTAAAGCCGAACTTGAACAAGCAAGATTAGATTTAGATGTAGCGCGAAGAGCAAGTGATTTACAGCGTATGTCAGAGCTGCAATATGGGCGAATTCCAGAGCTTGAACGAAAACTTGATTTAGCCTCACAAGCTGAAATGCAAGAAATGACTCTGCTTAAGAACCAAGTAGGTGAGGATGAAATTGCTGAAATTTTATCTCGCTGGACAGGTATTCCTGTTGCAAGAATGCTACAAGGTGAGCGTGAAAAGCTGCTGCAAATGGAAGATAAGTTACACAGTAAAGTAATAGGGCAAGATGAAGCGGTCGTTGCTGTTGCTAACGCAATACGACGCTCACGTGCAGGACTTGCAGATCCTAATCGCCCAATTGGTTCTTTCTTGTTTTTAGGTCCAACAGGTGTGGGTAAAACCGAGCTTACAAAAGCACTGGCAGGTTTTATGTTTGATACCGAAGATGCCATGGTACGTATCGACATGTCTGAGTTTATGGAAAAGCACTCAGTTGCACGCCTAGTGGGCGCACCTCCAGGTTATGTGGGTTATGAAGAGGGCGGTTATTTAACAGAAGCTGTTCGTCGTAAACCTTACTCAGTTATATTGCTTGATGAAATAGAAAAAGCACACCCAGATGTGTTTAACATTTTACTGCAAGTGTTAGATGATGGCCGATTAACTGACGGACAAGGTAGAACCGTTGATTTTAAAAATACTGTTATTATCATGACATCAAATTTAGGCTCAGATATTATCCAAGAACAAGCGGGGAATAATGACTATACGACCCTTAAAGCTAAAGTAATGGAAGTATTGATTAATGAGTTTAGACCTGAGTTTATTAACCGTATTGACGAGACTGTTGTATTCCACCCGTTAGCAAACGAGCATATAAAAGAAATAGCCGATATTCAGTTAATGAAATTACGTGAGCGTTTAACAGAGATGGGGTATCTGCTTGAAATAAGCGATGCTGCACTTGAGCGAATTGCAGCAAGTGGGTTTGATCCTGTGTACGGTGCACGCCCGCTTAAGCGTGCTATTCAGCAAACGATTGAAAATCCGCTAGCACAAAAGCTACTTAATGGGGACTACATACCAGGTAGCGTGATTGTTATTGATGCAAATGACGACTCTTTGGTATTTACCAAACGCTGATTGTAAATAATTAAACTCTAAAGCCGCTAAAATAGCGGCTTTTTTATGTTTGTTAAACTTTAAAAGTTAGTAATAAATCGTTCACTCTGCGTGAGCCTTCAACAAGCTCAGCTGCACCTTTTGCTACATTAAAGCTTAAACTTA
>NZ_JACJDN010000144.1:0-7548 GCF_014163565.1 Pseudoalteromonas sp. SR45-5
TGATGTATATAATCTCACGCATAAGAAAAACTAATTCTAAGCTTGGTTATTATGTCAAGACGGGTACCTCCATTAAACGCATTAAAAGCCTTTGAAGCGGCTGCACGCCATTTAAGTTTTACAAAAGCTGCAGAAGAGCTTTATGTAACGCAGGCGGCAGTAAGTCATCAAATAAAAACACTTGAAGAGCATTTAGGGCTGAAGTTGTTTTTACGTAAAAACCGCTCTTTATTGTTAACTGAAGAAGGCCAAGGCTATTTTTTAGATATTAAAGAGATTTTTACTCAGCTTATTGATGCAACTGAAAAGCTATTAGCTCGTGGCGCTAAGGGCTCACTAACGGTAAGCCTAACCCCTAGTTTTGCTATTCAGTGGTTAGTGCCTCGTTTGAGTTTGTTTAATGAGTTACATCCAGAGATAGACGTGCGAATAAAAGCACAAGACCAAGATGAAAACTCACTCACGGATGACGTAGATATTGCTATTTATTATGGAAGGGGTCATTGGAATGGCGTACAAGCGTACAAGCTTCATACCGAATATTTAGTACCACTTTGTAGTCCTATGTTATTAAGCGGGTTAAAGCCGCTTGATCAACCTAGTGATTTAGCGCATCACACACTATTACACGACACTACACGTAAAAACTGGAAAACGTGGATGAAAACCGCAGGCGTGCGTAACATCCAGGTAAATCAAGGGCCTATATTTAGCCACTCCTCTATGGTGTTACAAGCAGCTGTACATGGACAAGGTGTGGCAATCGGCAATAGTGTATTAGCTAAACCCGACATAGACGCAGGGCGTTTGGTAATTCCGTTTAATCATAGCCTAGAGAGTAAAAATGCGTATTACTTAGTGCTTCGTGAGTCGCAAACAGAGCTTGGTAAAATAGTTTCGTTTAAAGAGTGGATGCTGAGCTTAGTAGAGCATGAGCAAGAACATGAGTATTAATAATGATTGAATGGTTTAAAAGCACGGAGCAACCTGCAATAGCACAGTTTATATTTGCACATGGCGCAGGTGCTGGTAGCGATTCTGACTTTATGCAGCACATGGCAAAATTAATAAGCGAGCAGGGGGTTGATGTTGGTTTATTTGATTTTGAATATATGCAAATCGCTAAACAAACTAATAAACGCAGGCCTCCTGAGCGAGCACCAAAGTTACTTATTTATTATGAACGAGTGCTAACGAATGCGCAGCCAGATTTACCGTTGTTTATAGGCGGTAAATCGATGGGCGGTCGCATGGCATCAATGCTTGCATGTAGTACAGAGCAAAGCCTTTCAGGTGTTATAGCATTTGGTTATCCATTTCATCCGCCGGGTAAGCCAGAAAAATTACGCACCGATCATTTTGCTGATATTGTTTGCCCTTTTCTAGTATTACAGGGCGAGCGAGATACATTTGGTACACGTGAAGAACTTCTTACTATGAAAATGCCAAAGCAGCCTTTGTTTACTTGGCTGAGTGATGGCGATCACTCATTAAAACCACGTAAAAAAAGTGGCGTAACTGAACTACAAAATAGAGAAACAGCAGCGTTAAGTGCTGTTGAATTTATTAAGCAACAAATTGAGATACGTTAAGACTCGAGCAGGGGGTTAGATGATTAAATTATTTTTAATGACCGGTAGTATTTTTTGTATGCTTTCGGTGATGTTAGGTGCATTTGCTGCCCATGGTTTAAAAAGCCGCTTATCGGAGTATTCATTAGGCGTTTTTAAAACGGCTGCTGAGTATCAAATGGTACATGGACTTGCACTTATTGCGGTGGCTATTTTAATTAAATGGGGCATAAACCTGAGTTGGGCTGGTGGCTTTTTTATAATGGGCACACTACTTTTTAGTGGTAGTTTATATTTACTCGCTCTAACAGGAATGAAGTGGCTTGGGCCTATAACACCGCTTGGTGGGTTGTGCTTTATTATTGGTTGGATTGTTATTTTAGTGCAAGTTGCACGATTTAAGTTTTAAAGAGTTTAAGGGTTAATATGTCTAGTGTTGTGATTTTTTGTCGTAGTGGTTTTGAAAACGATGCCGCTGCTGAAATAACGTTTCATGCTGCAGAGCAAGGTTTTGCAGGGTATGTAAAAGCAAAACCAAATACAGGTTATGTTGTTTACGAATGTTTTGAAGCGCATCACAGCGATGAAATAATCAAAAAAGTTGATTTTAAAAACATGGTGTTTGCACGTCAATGGTTTGCCGGCACATTACTTGAAAACATGCCAGTAGAGGACCGTGTGAGCGCAGTAGTTGAAGCTGCTAAAGATTTTACATTGTGCTCAGAACTGCGCGTTGAAACGCCAGACACAAACGAAGGCAAAGAGCTTTTAACGTTCTGTAAAAAAATCTCAACACCGCTTAAAAAAGCCCTCGAAAAACAAAATACTGTACTACGTGAGCCAAAAGCAAATCGCCCAGTAATGCATGTCATGTTTTTAACAAACAATACGGCTTATGTTGGTTACTCGTATAGCTTTAATAATTCTCCATTTTTCATGGGTATTTTGCGCCTTCGTATGCCAAGCGATGCACCGAGTCGCTCAACGTTAAAACTCGATGAAGCATTTAACGTATTTATACCTGAGCAACAACGCGAGTCACGCGTAGCTGCTGGTATGCGCAGTGTTGATTTAGGTGCATGCCCAGGTGGTTGGACTTATCAGCTTGTACGCCGTGGTATGTTTGTAAGTGCGGTTGATAACGGCCCAATGAATGACGATTTAATGCAAACTGGGCAAGTTAAACATTTTAGAGCCGACGGTTTTAAATATCGCCCAGAAAAAAGAAATATTACTTGGTTAGTGTGCGATATGGTGGAAAAACCGACCAAAGTGACTACGCTAATGATTGACTGGGCAGTAAATGCATACGCAAAAGAGTTTATATTTAACTTAAAGCTGCCTATGAAAAAACGCTTTGATAGTGTTTATGAATGTCTTTTGATGATCAGAAAAGAGCTTGAGAAACAAGGTATCAATTACGAGTTGCAAGCTAAACATCTATATCATGATCGTGAGGAAATAACCGTTCATTTAAACGTTACTAAGGTGCCACAAAATTTGTATAGTTAATATGTAGAGGCTAAAAGTGGTAAAAAACAATATTAATAAATGGCTAAGTTTACTTTTTTTATCACTTTTAATCACAGGCTGTGGCGGGGGAGGCGAAAGTAGTGATACAACTACGGCCCCTGGTAACGCTGCGCCCAGTGTTACGCTTTCGGTTAGCAGTAACGTTATTACTTCTAATCAATCATTTACTATTACAGCGCTTGCAAGTGATAGCGACGGACAAATTGCCAGCTATCAATGGCAACAACTTAGCGGGCCTGAGTTTACGTTTACCTCTAACGGTAACACGCTTACAGCCACTGCACCTAGTGTAACAACCGATACGACCTTTAGCTTTTCGGTTACAGTTACTGACAACTCAGGTGCTACTGCACAACAAGTTTTTTCAGGCACTATCACCTCTCAAAATAATGCTCCTACAGTTAATATAACAGGCCCAAGTAGTGCACTTGCCAGCACACAAGTTAGTTTAGTTGCTAACGCTCAAGATACAGATGGCACTATAAGTAATATTAATTGGATTCAGTCTGCTGGGGACAATGTTGAGTTTTCACAAACTGATGGAGTCCTTAGTTTTACCGCCCCTAATGTATCTGAAAATACAACACTAGGTTTTAGCGTAACCGTAACTGACAATGCAGGTAAAAGCGCTCAAGCGAGTAAAACGGTTTTAATTAATCAAGTAAATAGCGCGCCAACAGTCATTGTTACAGGCCCTGAAGAAGCTGAAAAAGGTGACAGTGTAACCTTAGTTGCAGATGCACAAGACAGCGATGGTAGTATTAATAGCATAACTTGGCAGCAAATAAGTGGTCCTGTAGTTGAACTTACTCAAACACAAACAAGCATTAGTTTTAATGCGCCCACTGTTGCACAAAATACCAATGTTACATTTGTGGTTACTGTAACCGATGACGATAACGCTACAAATAGCGCTCAAAAAACAGTTGTAGTATTAGCACCAAACAATCCACCAACTGCAGATGATGTAAGTATTAGCGTGCAATATAATCAAGCCACAGAATTTAGTTTAGTAGTTAGCGATGCTGATAACGATACGGTTCAGATTGATTTTGGTGATGATTTAAATGGTGCACAAATTAGTGTTATTGATGCACAAGCCTTACTTTTTAGCTACACGCCTCCTGCAAACAGTATTACTTCACAAAGCTATACGTTAACTGCGTCTGATTCAAAAGACACAACCGAATTTACACTGAATATTACGGTGGTTGATTCAACGCCCGCTACAATTAGTAATGTAACACCCCAAAGTAATAATGACCCAGTTCTTGTAGATAGCCCTGTTAGTATTACATTTTCAGATATTATGCTAACGAGCACTTTAGCAGTTAATTCTAGTAGTGGTGTTTGTACAGGAAGCGTACAAGTGTCGGCAGATAATTTTACTACTTGCTTGGCCTTAAATATTGAAAGTTTGTCGGGTACTACTAGTGACACAAGTACTTATTTTCATACTGTAAATGTAAGCGCAAGCTTTAATGAAGATACCCAATATATTGTCCGTGTTACAGCTGATTTAACTAATTTTGATGATACGGCCATTGAAACGCAAACCGCTACTTCTTTTACTACCTCTAGCCAAGATATAAAAATAACTGAAGTTTCTTCTGTGCAATTTAGTAACGACTTACCTTGGATTGAAATTTATAACGGCACAGGGGCTGCTGTAAACTTACAGAGTTATTCGCTTAAAACCCGCAGTATTAATATGATTAATAGCTCGACTAGTGCGCAGACAACTTTTTCACTGCCCAATAAAGAGCTTGAAAATGGTGAGTACCTTATTTTACAAAGCAAGTTTGGAGATGATTTTTTAGTCAGTGCATCAGTTAACAACCCTAAAATAGCGCTTGTGGGTAATGCTAGTGATGAAATTAGACCTTATTGGTACATAAACGGTTTTGTAGAATTACTTAATAGTGCAGGTACACAAACAATCGACTTTGTAAAATTTGGTAACTCAGTACAAGAACCAGTAACGCCATCACAATGGCAAGGTGGTAACGCAGAGCAAATCATCTCCGAGCAAGGAGGCAGCTTAAAGCGCGAGCTTAATGCGACAGACACTAATCAAAGTACTGATTGGAGTTATTCTGTGTTTAACACACCCGCTGGGCCAAACAATATAAATTGCACAATAGATGATGATGAGGATGGTATTCCTGATTGCGCTGAGCAACAGGGTACAACATTCGCGGGTTTACCACTTTATGAGTGGGGGGCGCGTACCTCACAAAAAGATATATTTATTGAAGTTGATTATATGGACAGCAGTGATGTAGGTATTACTCCACATCGAATCGCACTTGAAAAAGTAGCCACTGTTTTTGCAGAAAAAGGCTATACAGTCCACTTTGACGTAGGTGATTTGTTTGATCAAAATACAAATACAGCACCGCAAAACTTTGATTTAGGTGGCGGAAATCTTGTCCCTTTTAATAGCTATACCCCGTTTGAATACGATTTAAGTAGCCCTAATTTATTTGCTTATAAAATGGAATATAGCGATATAACTCGCAGGCCCATTTTCCATTATTTATTAATGGCAAGTAGTGGTAACGAAGACGGTAGTATTAGTGGTTCGGGTATTGCTGAGATAAGCGGTAATGATTTAATGGTAACTATGGGGGGCTGGGGTTTAACGCTTGATACGCAAGTAGCAACCAATGTAACTTATAATTATCAAGCATCAACAATATTTCATGAGTTAGGTCATAACTTAGGTTTATACCATGGCGGTGATGAAGAAGTTAATTTTAAGCCTAACCACCTCAGCTCCATGAATTATTTATATCAATTAGCGGGTTTATCAACAATAGGTAATAACGAAGGCGATCGCTACTATGAGCGTTTTTACCCAGGCAATGCTAGTTGCGATATTGCACCAAATACTAATAGTCATTTAGGCTCTACGGATGATTTTATTATTGATTATTCAAATGGTAGTTCAGCAGATTTAAATGAAAGCACCATACTTGAAATACAGGGGTTAAATAGAAATAGCTCACTACCAGTTGATTTTAATTGTAATGCAATTAATACCGAAAGCTTAACCAGCTTTGATACTAACCAAGATAATACAATATCAATACTGAGTGATGTAGATGAGTGGAGCATGCTTAATTTACAGTTTTATATGCAAAGTGCAGGTAATCGATTTGGCGTGCCAAATACAAATAACAGTAAGGTGCATAATTTACAAAGCTCGCCTGCTAATATTGAAACGCTGCCCAGTTATATAAAAGAAGCACAGCCAAGTAGTGCAATTATTGCTGAGTTAAAAGCAATTAAAGAGCAATAGTATGAAGCCAATGCTAAGCACTAAGTTTATTATCTCGAGTAGTTTTTTTAGCTTACTAATAGCGTGTAGCGATACTAACAATGCACGTGAGTGGTTACTAAAAAATGATAATTTGTATTATAAAAATACAGCTGTTGACTGGCGAATTGAATCAGTAAAGGACTGTAATACATGCGTTATAAGCCAAGATGTTGTTTATCAGCCTGAAGGTATTAGTCGTTATAATACGTTAATGCAGAGTCAGAATTGGGTCGCGGTACATGAACTAAGTAAAATCAATGTCATTCGTTTAAAGATGCCAGACCAAACACCTTATTTATACGTAGAGCGTGTAAAAGGTCAAATACTAAAGCTGTTTGATCAGCAGCAAAACTACAGTATAAAAATTGGTGAAGTTACAGCCGTTAATATTAATAATCAGCGCTTTAGTATTTTGATTAAAAAATTTGAAGAAGTAGATAAACAAAGCGATGCATTACCAAGGCGTGCATCGCTTGAGTTTATTGCTTTAAAAATAGATTAAAAAAAGCACCTTAGGTGCTTTTTAATCTAGAATGCGGTGTCCTTCGAATATTGAAAAGTCAGCAATCTTTTAATTAACTGCGATATTTTGGACGATAGTTATCTACCCATAAACGTGTTGCACCGCACACTGCGACTGGCATAACTATTAAGTTTATAAAAGGGATAGCAGTTAACAACATAACAGCAAAACCAAATCCGTATGACAAACCTTGCTTAGATTTTAAATCGTCTTTCATTTGCTTAAAGTCAATTTTATGATTATCAAACGCATAGTCTTCGTATTGAACTGCGTACATCCAACAAGTAAATAACACCCATAGTATTTGACCAATGACCGGTAAAACCCATAACAATATAAAAAAGCCAATTGCGCGAGGAAGGTAGTAGCATAGTTTTGTCCACTCACGGGCAAGCATGCGAGGTATATCTTTAACTAGTTCGGCAAAGCCGTCATCGTTAATTTTTTGACCTGTTAGGTAAAGCTCAACTTTTTCACTCAAGAGCGCATTGAAAGGGGCTGCAATAAAATTAGTGATAACTGTAAAGAGCATACTATAGCTAAACAAAACAACTAATACAGCAATAGGCCACATTAGCCACTCTAACCAGCTTAAC
>NZ_JACJDN010000145.1:0-7546 GCF_014163565.1 Pseudoalteromonas sp. SR45-5
GAAACGCGAAGAAACAGCGGATCATCATCTTACGACTTCAACTTATGCACGTGAAGCAGAAGATGTTGCCGATGCTCGTGATGAGCAAGGCACTCGCCGTGCTAAGAAAAAGAAAAAAGCGCCAGCAAAAGATAAATTTGCAGCGTCAAGAGGCCGTAATAAGTCTAAATTAAAAGCACCAGCATCGCTGCAGCATGGTTTCCAAAAACCAACTGTTGATGTTAAAAATGAAGTGCGTATTAGCGAAACAATTACAGTAGCTGAGCTTGCATCACGCATGGCTGTTAAAGGCGCTGAAGTTGTCAAAACAATGATGAAAATGGGTGACATGGTTACTATTAACCAAGTGATCGACCAAGAAGCTGCACAACTAGTTGCAGAAGAAATGGGTCACAAGGTTATCATTGTTAAAGAAAACGAATTAGAGCAAACAGTACTTAACGACCGCCATGAAGATGGTAAGTCAGAGCCTCGTGCTCCAGTAGTAACTGTAATGGGTCACGTTGACCATGGTAAAACATCGACTCTAGATTACATTCGTTCTGCGAAGGTTGCTTCTGGCGAAGCCGGTGGTATTACACAGCATATTGGTGCATACCATGTTGATGTAAATGGCAATATGATTACCTTCTTAGATACTCCAGGACATGCTGCATTTACATCAATGCGTGCTCGTGGTGCTAAAGCGACAGATATCGTAATCTTAGTGGTTGCAGCAGATGATGGTGTTATGCCACAAACTAAAGAAGCGGTACAGCACGCACGTGCAGCTGGCGTTCCTTTAATCATTGCTGTAAACAAAATGGATAAAGAAGGCGCAGATCCAGATCGCGTTAAAAACGAACTAGCTCAGCTAGACGTTATCCCTGAAGAATGGGGCGGCGATACGCAGTACGTTCATATCTCAGCTAAAACTGGTCTAGGTATTGATGACCTTCTTGAAGCCGTACTTATGCAATCTGAGCTTTTAGAGCTTTCTGCCCCTACCGAAGGTATGGCTGCAGGTGTTGTAATTGAATCTCGTCTTGATAAAGGCCGCGGTCCAGTTGCATCAGTACTTGTTCAATCTGGTACGCTTAACCAAGGTGACATTGTATTATGTGGTCTTGAGTATGGCCGTGTTCGTGCAATGCGCGATGAAAACGGTAAAGACATCAAGTCGGCAGGTCCATCTATTCCAGTGGAAATTTTAGGTCTTTCTGGTATTCCAGCTGCGGGCGACGAAGCAACTGTTGTTAAAGACGAGCGTAAAGCGCGTGAAGTTGCTTTATACCGTCAAGGTAAGTTCCGCGATGTTAAACTAGCACGTCAACAAAAAGCTAAGCTTGAAAACATGTTTACTAACATGACTGAAGGTGATGTTTCTGAAGTTAACGTGGTACTTAAAGCAGACGTTCAAGGTTCTATCGAAGCAATCTCTGATTCACTAACTAAACTTTCTACTGATGAAGTGAAAGTGAAGATTGTAGGTTCTGGTGTTGGTGGTATTACTGAGACTGATGCGACACTAGCTGCAGCGTCTAACGCAATTGTAGTTGGCTTTAACGTTCGTGCTGATGCTTCTGCTCGTAAAGTGATTGATACTGAAAACTTAGACCTTCGTTATTACAGCGTAATTTATGCCTTAATCGAAGAAGTTAAGCAAGCAATGTCAGGCATGCTAGCACCTGAGTTTAAACAAGAAATCATTGGTCTTGCGCAAGTTCGTGACGTATTCAAGTCTCCAAAAATTGGCGCAATTGCTGGTTGTATGGTTACTGAAGGTGTTATTAAACGTAGCGCTCCAATCCGTGTACTACGTGAAAACGTGGTTATCTATGAAGGTGAACTTGAGTCACTTCGTCGCTTTAAAGACGATGTTGCTGATGTTCGTAACGGCATGGAATGTGGTATCGGCGTTAAGAACTACAATGACGTACGTGTTGGTGACCAAATCGAAGTATTTGAAACAGTTGAAGTACAACGTACTCTTTAATTGTTAGCTCGCTAAACTAATAAATGGGGGCTTAGCCCCCATTTGTGTATCCATTATTTAATTAGCTTATTATTAAATTTCAATAAGTTATGATTTTAGGACAAATGCAATGAGAGAATTTTCTCGCACTGATCGTGTTGCACAGCAAATCCAAAAAGAAATTGCTGTAATTTTACAACGCGAAATTAAAGATCCACGCTTAGGTATGGTGACAGTGTCAGCGGTAGAAGTATCGCGTGATTTATCTTATGCCAAAATTTTCATCACTGTGTTTAACACACAAGATGAAGATGCAGCTAAGCAAAGCGCTAAAGTACTTAATGAAGCAACGGGTTATATTCGCTCGTTACTTGGTAAGCGTATTCGTGCTCGTATAATGCCTGAGTTAAAGTTTGTAGTTGATAATTCACTGATGGAAGGTATGCGTATTTCTAATTTAGTGGATTCTATTATCCGCGAAGATAACGCAAAGCATGTCGATGAAGATGTAGAAAGTGTTGATGCTGATATTTCAAATAGTGAACAAAGTACTAAGCACGTAGAAGATACAGATAGCGAAGAAGGCACTGATACAGATGGCAAAGCGCAGTAAAGGCCGTGCAGTTGACGGGATTTTGTTGTTAAACAAACCGCAAGGCATTTCATCAAATAAAGCTCTGCAGCAAGCGAAAGGTGTTTATTTTGCACAAAAAGCTGGCCACACTGGGGCTTTAGACCCGCTTGCTACAGGTATGCTGCCAATTTGTTTTGGTGAGGCGACTAAGTTTACGCAGTTTTTACTCGATACAGATAAAACCTATATCGTTCGTGCAAAACTGGGTGAGCGTACAACAACATCAGATTCTGATGGCGAAATCGTAAGCACGAAAGATGTGAATGTGACGCGTGAGCAGTTAACAAAAGAAATTGCAGCTTTTGTTGGAGAGTCAGATCAATATCCATCAATGTACTCAGCACTTAAGTATCAAGGTAGACCATTATATAAGTACGCACGAGAGGGTATTGAAGTCCCTCGTAAATGCAGAAAAATAAATGTGTTTAGCTTATCGTTTGACGAATTTGATGAACAAAACAACGTATTACAAATGACGGCTCATGTATCAAAAGGGACGTATATTCGTACAATCGTTGATGATTTGGGCGAAAACCTAGGGTGTGGCGCACACGTTATAATGCTTCACAGAACTGCTGTTGGTCAGTATCCGGCAGATAAAATGGTTTCGCTTGATGAAATTGAAGCGTTGCTTGCTAAAGCGAAAGCAGAAGAGCTTACGCCTTCTACTTATTTAGACTCGTTGTTATTACCTATAGACACTGCTTTAACTGATTTACCTGTTATTGAAATTTCGAAAGAGCAGGGCAAAGTATTTAGTCATGGGCAAGCAGTCGAGTTACCTGAAGCTTTACCTGAGGGGGCAATTAAAGTTGTTGCGGATGGTGTGTTTATTGGTACTGGCGAGCGCAACTCAAGTGGCCATTTAAAGGTTAAACGTGGTCTTGCTAGCCAGCAAGATGATTACGTAAAGCCTGAATAAGCAATTAGTGTGCCCAGCAGTGGCTTATTAGTTGTAGATGGGAATAATTAACTTGTAGTTATTCCCACAGTTGGTAGAATACGCCGGCTTAATCGTTTTGGCTGAATTAGTGATCGGCTAAGACACCTTTTAAATTTAATTTTTGGAGTTACTATGTCACTAAGCAATCAAGAAAAAATCGATATCATTGCTAAATTTGCACGTGCAGAAGGCGATACAGGTTCATCAGAAGTACAAGTAGCATTACTTACTTATGATATCAACAAGCTTCAAGGTCACTTTGCTGATCACAAGCATGACTTCCACTCACGTCGTGGTCTGCTTCGTAAAGTAAGCACTCGCCGTAAACTACTTGATTACCTTAAAGGTAAAGATATCACTAGTTATACTGCACTAATCAAAGAACTTGGCCTACGTCGTTAAGAACTAGATTATAGAAATGGGAGCTTTTTAGCTCCTTTTTTTGTGCCTAAAATTTGTGTTTGAAAATAAAACAAATTTATAAACTTATTGAATTATATTGTAAAACTCCTATTTCATAGCTTATCAAGCATCGTTGTATTTACCCACTCATTAGCCCAGCTTAAATCTAGTAGCTAGTGTGTGTTGACCTTTCGTGATTAATTTTGCAGCTGTATGTTTGGTCTTTAGGCAAGGCAGCGCCTATGTAGTGTGTTTATTCCCCATAAATAGGCGATAACGCAGCATAAATGCCAAACATGCGCTGCCCTGCGGGTTCATCCTAGGGGCGATTAACTCTTTGTTGCTCGATTTTTACTTAGCCCACTAGGTTACAAATCTCGCGCCTTGATTAAATCGCCCCTAGATTGAACAAATTTCAATCCACAAAGATCAACACACCCTAGACTCGCATTTTGAAGTAGCTTTGGTATATACTATGCGCGTAGGTAAAAAGGTTTATCTGCAATTATTCACATCATTGCCAATTGTAGTACTTAATTGATTTCCAACTGAATACAATTATGTACTGTAATTGGTACTTTGATGACAACTTATTAGAATACATTTAAGGAATATTTTAAGTGCAAGCAATTATTAAAGAATTCAAACTAGGTCAACATACAGTGACTCTAGAAACTGGTGCAATCGCTCGTCAAGCAGACGGCGCTGTACTTGCAAGCATTGGCGACACTTCAGTTTTAGTAACTGTTGTTGGTAAGCGTGAAGCACAACCTGGTCAAGACTTTTTCCCACTAACAGTTAACTACCAAGAGCGTATGTACGCTGCTGGTCGTATCCCTGGTGGTTTCTTAAAGCGTGAAGGTCGTCCTAACGATGGCGAAACTCTTATTGCACGTCTTATTGACCGTCCAATTCGTCCACTTTTCCCAAGCGGCTTTGTAAACGAAGTACAAGTTATTGCTACTGTTGTTTCTGTTAACCCTGAAATCCAACCTGATATGGTTGCGATGATTGGTACTTCAGCAGCACTTGCTATCTCTGGTATCCCATTCAGTGGTCCAATTGGTGCATCTCGCGTTGGTTACATCAACGGCGAATACGTACTTAACCCTACATTAAAAGAGCTTGAAGAAAGCCAACTTGATTTAGTGGTAGCCGGTACTGATAAAGCGGTACTTATGGTTGAATCAGAAGCTAACGTACTTGCAGAAGACGTAATGCTTGGCGCTGTTGTATATGGTCATGAGCAATCTCAAGCGATCATTACTGCAATCGAAGAATTTAAAGCGCAAGCAGGCAAGCCTACTTGGGATTGGACTGCACCTGAGAAAAATGTTGCACTAGAAGATAAAGTAGCAACTATTGCTGCTGAAAAAGTAGGCGCAGCTTACTTAATCACTGATAAAGTAGCGCGTAAAGAAGCTCTTGGTGAAGCTAAAGATGAAGTTGTTGCAGTATTAACAGCTGAACTTGCTGAAGGCGAGTCTTTAGACAAGCAAGAAATTGGCAAAATCTTCGGTTCACTTGAGAAGAAAATCGTTCGTGGCCGTATAGCTGCTGGCGAAAAACGTATCGATGGTCGTGAACCAGATATGATTCGTGCACTAGACGTAATGACTGGCGTATTACCGCGTACTCACGGTTCTGCTATCTTTACACGTGGTGAAACTCAAGCGTTAGTAACAGCGACACTTGGTACAGAACGTGATTCACAGTTAATCGACGATTTAACTGGTACTCATAAAAACCACTTTATGCTTAACTACAACTTCCCTCCATTCTGTGTAGGTGAAACTGGTTTTGTTGGTTCTCCTAAGCGTCGTGAAATCGGCCATGGTAACCTTGCTAAGCGTGGTATTTCAGCTGTAATGCCTACACTTACTGAGTTCCCTTACTCAATCCGTGTAGTATCTGAAATTACTGAATCAAACGGTTCTTCTTCAATGGCGTCTGTTTGTGGTACTTCTCTAGCACTTATGAACGCGGGTGTACCAATTAAAGCATCTGTTGCCGGTATTGCGATGGGTCTAGTTAAAGAAGACGATAAATTCGTTGTTCTTTCTGACATCTTAGGTGATGAAGATCACTTAGGTGACATGGACTTTAAAGTTGCCGGTACTGCTGCAGGTATTACTGCACTTCAAATGGATATCAAAATCGAAGGTATCACTCAAGAAATCATGCAAATTGCGCTTAAACAAGCAAAAGCTGCACGTTTACATATCTTAGAAGTGATGGATGAAGCGATTTCTGCTCCTTCTGAAGAGCTATCAATGTTTGC
Organism: Pseudoalteromonas sp. SR45-5; assembly: GCF_014163565.1. Classification (NCBI taxonomy): domain Bacteria; kingdom Pseudomonadati; phylum Pseudomonadota; class Gammaproteobacteria; order Alteromonadales; family Pseudoalteromonadaceae; genus Pseudoalteromonas; species Pseudoalteromonas sp. SR45-5. Next base: position 6,215 of record NZ_JACJDN010000145.1, read on the forward strand.
TCCTCGCATATACACAATGAAAATCCCACAGAAGAAAATCGCTGAAGTTATTGGTAAAGGTGGCGCAACTATTCGTCAGCTTACTGAAGAAACTGGTACAACGATTGAAATCGGTGACGACGGTACAATTAAAATTGCCGCTACAGATGGCGAAAGTGCAGCTAATGCAATTAGCCGTATTGAGCAATTAACAGCTGAACTTGAAGTAGGTACTATCTACGAAGGTAAAGTTGTACGTATCGTAGACTTCGGTGCGTTTGTAAACATTCTTCCTGGTAAAGATGGTCTAGTACACATTTCTCAAATTAGTACTGAGCGCGTTAATAACGTGGCTGATCACCTTTCTGAAGGTCAAGAAGTTAAAGTTAAAGTACTAGAAGTAGATCGCCAAGGCCGTGTACGTCTAAGTATTAAAGAAGCAATGGAATCAGCAGCACCTGCAGCTGACGCGTAATTGCTAACTTATTAATCTAGTTATATTAGCTAGATAGTAAAAAAGGGGCTGTTTAGCCCCTTTTTTTATGCTTTAATGAAACCTTATTGGACAAGGTCTGTCTTATATTAATCGCGATATATCTTGGTATTAAGGATTTTAATGATACTCAAACATTTAGCTTTGGCATCTTTTGCTATTTTGTCTTTAAGCGCTTGCCAAACTACAACAGAATCAGAACCAACCCCGATTGTTAATGTGCCATTTACTGCACCTTTAGCTTCTGACTTTAGAAGTGAAATTGCTATTGCACGCTACTCAGAGCTATTAAATAGAGCCGACTTAAGCGAAGAACAACAAGCTAAGCTTTATTACGACCGTGGTGTACTTTTTGATAGTCTAGGTATGACAACTCTTTCGCGTATTGATTTTAATCGCGCAGTAAAGCTTAAGCCTGATTTAGCTGAAGTGTATAATTTTTTAGGTATTCAACATACGCTTATGCAGCAGTATGAAAAAGCCTATGAGTTTTTCGATTCTGCCCTAGAACTTGATGAAGAGCATGAATACGCCTATTTAAATCGTGGTATCGCACTGTATTACGGCGACAGAGCAGGCCTTGCTAAAAATGATTTTAATGAATTTTTAGCTCGCTCTCCAAAAGATCCGTACCGAGTTTTATGGGTTTATTTAGCACAAGCACAAGCACAAGAGGATAAAGCCGTTGCGCTTGATGCACTTAAACAAAATGCCACTGCGCTTGATGAGTCACAATGGGCGTATCAGTTAATTTCTCTTTATACGGGGGATATGAGTGAACATGCATTTTTATCTGGCATTAGTGATGGTGTTAGAACTGAGCAAGAATATGCGCAGCGTTTATGCGAAGCTTATTTTTA
>NZ_JACJDN010000146.1:0-7529 GCF_014163565.1 Pseudoalteromonas sp. SR45-5
GCTCTTTTGCTAAACGGTTTTTGCGTTTATCACATGGATCATCGCAATCACAGGCTTTATCAATACCAACCGAACCTAAACCACCACAGCTGCTTGCCATAGATTTTTTTTGCACGATCATACCAACGGCCATAGCCGAAACTATCAAAATTAGTAAGCCAAAAGTAAGAAGAAAAAGTGACATTGCTTAGCCCCTATTGATCAGCAATAAATTAAACTCAAATATTTTTGAGCGACTGCTATTATATACCCAAATAACACGGAAATAAACAAGTCAGCACCATACTATAAATAAGGCTTAAATGCTGGGCTTGAGTAGGTAACTAAACCCTCTTTTGATTTACCTATTAAATAAACCGGTAAATCATGTTGTTCAGCATAAGCTTGCGCTTTTTGCATCCCCATTACAGTAAGTGCCGTCGCTAAACCATCTGCCGTCATAGCGCTTGGATGAAGCACAGTTACCGACACTAAGTCGTGCTTAATAGGCATACCTGTTGCTGGATCAATTAAGTGGGTATAGATCTCGCCATCCATTTTATAAAAAATACGGTAATCACCCGATGTCGCTATACCACTTGTACCTGGCGATAAGACACGGTGTACCTTACGCTCTCCAGGTTGCGCATCTGGTTGCTCAATCGCGATTTTCCAATCCTGATTATTTGGCTTTTCACCTGCTATACGCAGCTCACCACCAATCTCAACCATGTAATTAGTAATGTCGTGGCTTTCTAATAACTGGGCAACTTTATCAATACCATAGCCCTTAGCTGTTGCCGAAAAAGAAAGCTCCAGTCCATTAACTGTTTTAGCCAGTCCTTGCTCATTTAAGATAAGTTTATCAATGCCTATTTTTTCAACCATACTTGCAAGCTCTTCATCACTTGGGCGATTAGTTGGTTTTTTATCAGGCCCAAAGCCCCATAAATCAATTAAAGGCCCCATTGTTACGTCGAGTGTTTTAGTCGATTCACCCAAGCGAATAGACTCGCTTATAACAGCCCTAAAATCTTCGCTAATTAGCATGACTTGATTTGCAGGTAATCTGTTAAATATATTTATTTCAGAGTCTTCTATGTAAGTAGACATAGATTGGTTCACATCTTTTAAAACAGCGTCTATTTGCAGCTGTAGTTGTGAAGCCGATAGCTGGGCTTGCTCATCATAATATTTAATATGATAAGTGGTACCCATAGTCTTACCTTCTAAAAAGGTTTCTTTTAACTCTGGCTTTTCACCACACCCAGACAATAATACAGTCAGTGTAATTAGTAAAAAGGCCATTATGCCCTGTGAAGTACTTACTCGATTCATAACAGCTCTACTTAATAGATTGATAAAATTAAAGAATAAAAAAAGCCTCGTAACACAAGTGCTACGAGGCTGGTATTTTAACCAAAACTAAACTGTTTTGGTATTAGTGTTAGCCACCGAAGTCATCTAGTAAGATATTTTCGTCTTCAACACCTAAATCTTTAAGCATAGTAATAACTGCCGCATTCATCATTGGAGGACCACACATGTAGTACTCACAATCTTCAGGCGCTTCGTGATCTTTAAGATAGTTCTCAAATAACACGTTATGGATAAAGCCAGTATAGCCTTCCCAGTTATCTTCAGGCTGTGGATCTGAAAGTGCTGTATGCCATACGAAGTTAGGATTTTCAGCGGCTAGGCCGTCAAAATCTTCTACGTAGAACATTTCACGCTCAGAACGTGCACCATACCAAAAACTCATCTTACGTTTAGAGTTCAAACGTTTAAGTTGGTCAAAGATATGAGAACGCATTGGCGCCATACCAGCACCACCACCAACAAATACCATTTCTGCGTCAGTGTCTTTAGCAAAGAACTCACCAAATGGGCCCGAAATAGTTACCTTGTCGCCTTCTTTAAGTGACCAAATGTACGAAGACATTTTACCACATGGCAAGCTAAGGTTTCTTGGAGGTGGAGCAGCAATACGCACGTTAAGCATAATGATGCCTTCTTCTTCTGGGTAGTTAGCCATTGAGTAAGCACGAATTGTTTCTTCGTCTACTTTTGACTCCAGATCGAAGAAACCAAAATGGTTCCAGTCGCCACGATACTCTTCAGGAACATCGAAATCTGCATATTTAACATGGTGAGGTGGAGCTTCGATTTGGATGTAACCACCCGCACGAAACGGCACTGACTCGCCATCTGGAATTTGCAGCTTAAGTTCTTTGATGAACGTTGCTTTGTTATCATTAGAGATAACTTCACAATCCCACTTCTTAACACCGAAAATTGACTCTTCAAGTTCAATTTCCATGTCATTTTTAACATTTACCTGACACGCTAAACGACAGCCTTCACGGGCTTCACCTTTAGATATGTGATCAAGCTCAGTTGGCAGAATATCACCACCACCTTCTTTAATGTGTACACGACACTGACCACAAGAGCCACCGCCACCACAAGCAGATGATACAAATATACCTGACTCAGATAGTGCGCCTAAAAGCTTACTACCTGCTGATGTTTTAATGGCTTTATCTGGGTCGCCATTAATGCCGATGATAATATCGCCACTTGCAACTAACTGAGATTTAGCACCAATGATGACTAAAACCAGTAGTACAACGATAGCGATAAAAACACCAACGCCTAAGAAAATCTGATAATCCATGATTTATCCTCGCTACCTTTACAGTGAAATACCAGAGAATGACATAAAGCCAAGTCCCATTAAACCAACAGTGATGAAGGTAATACCTAAACCACGTAAGCCGTCAGGTACGTCTGAGTATTTCAGTTTCTCACGGATACCTGCAAGTAATGTAATTGCAAGTGCCCAACCAACACCAGCGCCAATACCATAAACAACAGACTCGCCGAAGTTATAGTTACGCTCAACCATGAATGATACCGCACCAAATATTGCACAGTTAACTGTGATAAGTGGTAAGAAGATACCTAACGCGTTGTATAGTGCAGGGAAAAACTTATCTAACGCCATTTCAAGAATTTGCACAAGTGCTGCAATAACACCAATGAAAGTTAAGAAACGTAAAAAGCTAAGATCTGCATCTGGGTAACCTAACCAAGTTAGTGAACCAGGTGCAAGTACCGCATGATAAACCAAGTTGTTTACAGGTACAGAAATACCCAATACAACTATAACCGCTATACCTAGGCCAATTGATGTAGTTACTTTTTTAGATACCGCTAAAAAAGTACACATGCCTAAGAAGAATGACAACGCTAAGTTCTCAATAAAAACGGCTTTTACAAATAAACTAATATAATGTTCCACTATTTGCCCCTTACGCTTTAGCTTCTACTTGGTCTTTCTTATAAGTACGCAGTACCCATATGAATAAACCAATGATGAAGAATGCACTCGGTGGTAAGATCAATAGACCCATAGGCTGATACCAACCGCCATCTTGTACCAATGGGATAATATCAACACCGAATAGTGAACCCTTACCAAATAGCTCACGAATGAAACCAACAGTAAGTAGTACTACAGAGTAACCTAAGCCGTTACCAATACCGTCAAGGAATGACATAAGTGGTGGCGACTTCATCGCGTATGCTTCAGCACGACCCATTACGATACAGTTAGTAATGATTAGACCAACGAATACAGAAAGCTCTTTTGCAGTAGCATAAGAAAATGCCTGTAATACTTGGTCAACAACGATTACCAATGATGCGATAATTGTCATTTGTACGATGATACGTACAGATGATGGGATCTGGTTACGAATAAGCGAGATAAAGAAGCTCGAAAACGCAGTTACAAGTGTCAATGCGATTGACATAATTAACGCATTTTTTAAGCTAGACGTTACCGCTAGCGCAGAACAAATACCAAGTACTTGTAGTGCGATTGGGTTGTTAGCTAAAACCGGACCAAATAGGACCGCCTTCATTTCTTTAGTATCAGCCATTATTTCAATGCTCCTTTACGTACTTTCGCAAGGAAAGGGCCAAAGCCATTTTCGCCAGTCCAAAAGTCAACTGCATGATCAACACCGTTAGACGTTAATGTAGCACCTGAAAGACCATCGATCTTATGCTCATCATTGCCCGCAGTACCTTTAACAATTTGAATTGGAAGTTCTTTACCTTCCCATGTAGCAGTCCACTGTGGATTTTGGATTTCGCCACCAAGACCTGGGGTTTCATTATGCTTGTAAAAGATAATGCCCTTAACTGTTTCACCATCGCTTTCAAGCGAGATAAAACCGTACATTAAGCCCCATAAGCCGTAGCCTTGGATAGGAAGAATGATTGCATCAACTGAGCCATCTTCTTTTTTAGAGATATACACCGGTGACTCTTTAGTCACACGTTGAATACCAGCAATATCTTTAACGCCTTTCTCTTGAAGAGAAACACTTAGCGCTGCATCATATTTGCTTTTTTCAAAGTCAAAGATTGTTGGGTCTGTATCTACAAACTCACCTGTAGTCATGTTTACAACGCGCGCTTCGATTTTTGCATCAAATGTTTCAAGAACATTTTCAACTTTGTCGATGCCCGCAGCAGCTAAGATATTGCTTTGAATATCTTTGTTTTTATTAGCTTGCTGTAAAGGACGAAGCTGTACAGAAGCAAACGATACAATGATTGCACACACTAAACATAGTGCTACAACAACTGATAACGTTTTGCCGATTGATTCGTTATTACTAGACATTACGTGCCAACCTCCGCTTAATATTAGCTTGCACTACAAAGTGATCGAACAGTGGAGCGAACAAGTTAGCAAATAAGATTGCTAGCATCATGCCTTCTGGGAAAGCAGGATTCACAACACGTATCATAACCACCATAAAGCCAATTAGTAGACCATATGCTAATTTACCTTTGTCAGTAAATGCAGCTGATACAGGGTCAGTAGCCATAAAGAACATACCAAACGCAAAGCCACCAAGTACGAAATGCCAATACCAAGGCATTGCAAATACAGGGTTAGTTTCTGAGCCAACAGCATTTAATAAAAATGCAGTTGCTACCATACCTAGGAATACACCTAGTACGATGCGCCAAGAAGCGATACGAACGTAAATTAAGAACAAACCACCTACTAATAATGCAAGTGTAGATGTTTCACCTACAGAACCTTGAATGAAACCATAAAACGCATTCCACCATAATTCCATGTTTGCAAAGTCAAGTGTGCCAGCAAATGCTTGGCCTAGCATAGTTGCACCAGAGAAAGAATCTACTGCTGTCCATACTGTGTCACCTGAGATTTGAGCTGGGTATGCAAAGAATAAAAATGCACGACCGGCTAAAGCAGGGTTTAAGAAGTTACGGCCAGTACCACCAAAGATTTCTTTAGCGATTACTACACCAAACGTAATACCTAACGCAACTTGCCATAAAGGAATAGTTGCTGGCAAAATAAGTGCGAATAATACAGAAGTAACGAAGAAACCTTCGTTAATTTCATGCTTACGCACTGAAGCAAATATAACTTCCCAGAAACCACCTACTGCAAATGTTACAGCGTAGATAGGTAAGAAGAAACATGCTCCATAGAACATCTTAGCGCCCCAGCCTGCATCAGCGGTTAACTCGCCACCGAATAACTGGAACAAACCAACTTGCCACGTGTTTGCTAGTTCAAAACCTTGTGCTAAAGCACCAGCGGCCTGATGACCGATATTGAACATACCAAAAAACATAGCTGGGAACGTCGCCATCCACACTAAAATCATCATACGTTTTAGGTCGATGTTATCGCGTACGTGTGTCGCGCCTTTATTTACGTAGCCTGGTGTATAAAAAATAGTTGCAGCTGCTTCATACAGTGCATAAAACTTTTCATATTTACCACCGGCTTCAAAATTCGGCTCGATATCTTCTAGATATTTTTTTAAACCCATCTCTCTAGCCTTCCTTCTCGATCGTAGTTAAGCAATCGCGTAGGATAGAACCATACTCGTATTTGCCTGGACAAACGAAGGTACATAACGCTAAATCTTCTTCATCAAGTTCAAGCGCGCCCAATGAAATTGCACTGTCTAAATCACGTGCAATTAAGTCACGTAATAATAGAGTAGGCAAAATATCTAACGGCATTACGCGCTCGTAGCTACCAATTGGTACCATGGCACGTTTTGAACCACCTGTTGACGTTGTCATTTTAAATAAACGACTTGGTGCAAGGTGAGAAAGGAATGTACGCGTTACAGAGAATTTATCACTACCTGGTGCAATCCAGCCAAACAATTCTTTTTCGCGACCTTCAAGTAAAACAGATACTTGAACGTGGTAACGACCTAAGAATGCATGAACACCGTTTGAAATAGAACCCGATAGAACAGAACCAGAAATAACGCGGTTATCTCCGTCTTCTAACTCACCAGCCACTAAATCATCCAATGAAGCACCTAATTGTGTTTTCACTAAACGTGGGTTTTTAACGCGAGGACCTGCAAGCGAAATAACACGATTTGTGTAAATTTCACCAGTAAGGAATAAGTGACCATACGCAATAACGTCTTGGTAACCAATATGCCAAACTTGTTTGCTAACAGAAACTGCATCAAGATGATGGATATGAGTGCCAACGAGGCCAGCCGGATGCACACCACCAAACTCATGTACTTCTACTTGAGCTATAGATGAGCTAGGAACTTGGCTGCCTGCTTTTTTACACACAAATACTTTGCCATCGGTCAAACGCGAAACAACTGCAAGACCCGCTTCAAATGCTTGCGCATTTTCTGCAATAATTACTGCAGGATCTGCAGCTAATGGGTTTGTGTCGATTGCGGTCACAAAAATAGAACTAGGATTTGCATCCACAGCCGCTACTTTGCTGAATGGGCGAACACGAAGTGCTGTCCATTGACCAGACTGGATAAGTACCTCTTTGGCTTTTTCGCGCTCTAAGCTCGGAAGCTCGTCTGCTTTGAAAGAGTCAAAGGTGATTTGCTCACTGCCTGCTACTTCAATAACAACAGATTGCAGCACACGTTTAGCACCACGATTTATTTCTTTTACTGTACCAGAAGCTGGAGCAGTAAATAGGACGCCTGGGTTCTTTTTATCTTCAAAAAGTACCTGGCCTTTTTTGACTTGGTCATCCACACGAACATGCATGGTTGGACGCATACCGATAAACTCTTCGCCAAGCACAGCTACACGTTTGACAGCAGAACCGTCATGTATAACTTGCTGTGGCGCGCCCTCTAAGGGTAAATCCAGACCTTTTTTTATGTTGATCATACGCACTTGCATTACATTAAAGGAAAGAAACTGAAAAATCGTATCAACCACGTCGCCATTTGAGTTATTCCAAGTTATATCAAGGTACAAAAGAGCAGCTTGCTAGAGATATCAAACAAGCAACGTAGTAAAACTCATCACATATTGTCGAGATTTTAACATCATTTTAGATGACTATGCGAGTGTATTTATGAAAATTATACGACAGAAACACTTATTTAGTTTTGTTAAGTGAATTAAATAAAAATCAAGCTAGACCAAAGTGGTAGCCTAAGCAATTATCATTCCTGATTTCATCGTAAATTCAA
>NZ_JACJDN010000147.1:0-7487 GCF_014163565.1 Pseudoalteromonas sp. SR45-5
CACTAATTACTGTAATTGTTTGCCTTGCAAACAAATAAACCTTAAAAACAAAAAATCGGCTCTAAAGCCGATTTTGTATAAATTACAATCTTTGCTTAATTACTAAGCGCTAGCCCACCACTTAGGTTATAAACAGTTTTGTACCCTAGCTGCATTAAATTGCTCGCAGCAATCTTTGAGCGGTTACCACTGCGGCATAATAAAATATAGTTGTTATTTTTACTTAACTGCCCTTCAAATACCGCATTTGCCATTCTGCTAAGCGGTATATTTAATGTTTTTTCATCTAGTGTATTAAATAACTGAGCAACATTATTTGCTCCATGTTCATACGGCTCCCGAGTATCTATTAAATATGCATCGCTGGTGTTTAACATTGCTTTAGCGTCATCAAAATTTAATTGCTGTGTATCAATCTCAGGCAATGCATTTACATAACCACATAATTGCGTGTTATTTACTTGCTTTGAAGCGTCGTACTGCTGCTTTTGTATTGTAAATTCATCAACTGAAATACTGCCGCTTACTAACGCATTGAGTAATGGCGTTTGGTTTTGTTGTACAGCCCAGTTCATGGCAAAACATTGTTGGTAGTCGTGCCCTGAGCAAATAATGCTGGTGCTATTTAGTTGCTCGCTTATTGCTAAAATAGAGCGTGCCATTGCTTTTGCATCCCCACCCGTAAGGGACGTATTGCCAAGTCCTGCAGGCAAAATTAAATCACCACAAAAACAATAACGCGTTTCGCCATTACTATTTTTTAATAAATAACTTACGCTATCTTTGCTGTGCCCAGGTGTCGCTACTTTTTCAAGTACGTCATTTGCTAAGCTAATACTTTCTGCATTTAGTGGCCAACCTAAAGCATCAACCTCACCTTTTACAACTCTTGATGCAAGAACGCTGGTTAATAAATTAGTCGCTGACTCTCGCTCTTGATGCAGATGAGTATTAAGCACCGCTGATATAGTTAAGTTTTGTGTATTGGCTATTTTTTCAAAACGCGGAATAAGCTCAACAATCGGGTCTATTATAACTGCGCGCTTATCATCGCTTACATAAAGCCAACTACATGCTCCTTGGTGCCTAAACTGAGTAAGGCCAAGTGCGCACACCTCTTGTTGTGGTGTAGTGCTATCAGATACAATTAAACAGTTAGCCTGAAGTATTGCTTTAAGAGCGCGAATACGCACACAAGCATCATCAATATCGTGTTGTGTTGCAGCAGGTCCAAACGATAGCCTAATCGCATTTTCACTTTGCCACTTACTTGCACCCATTGCATCTAAAACAAAACTTGTTGATGCGCCCGTACTACAAGCCGAGCCACCACTTACGCGAATGCCCGCAGCATCAAATAAATCAATCACTTCTTTGCTCGTTAAATCGTTTACCGCAAAGTTAAGTGTGGTAGGCACGCTATAAGCAAAATCATGATTGAATGTAATATCGCCAAAGGTGTCTTTTATCGCGCTTTGTAACTGGCTTCGATAAGAGTTAAGTATGCTAATTGGTTTAAATGTATCGTCTGATTTATCAAGTAACATACTAAATAGTTTATTTAACCCTGCAATACCGGGTAGATTTTCGGTGCCTGAGCGCATTCCACTTTCTTGACCGCCACCCGCTATAAAAGGTGTGTACGCACTGCCACTACGAATATATAAAAAGCCAATACCTTTAGGTGCGTAAAGCTTATGCCCCGAAAAAGGAGCGTAATCAATAGTTGTATTACTCAGTGCGAGCGCTTGTTTACCGAGTGCCTGTACGCAATCCACCATCCACGATACATTTTTGTTACGGCTACGGATCACCTGCTCTATAGCGGGTAAATCTTGATATACACCGGTTTCGTTATTAACGGCCATGGTGCAAATCATCAAAGCGTTATTAATATGCTCTGCGATAAAATCTAAATCTAAAATACCGTTACTATCAACCGGAATAGCAAGCACCTCAGCATTAACGTCAAGTACGCTATTCCAATGTTTAAGTGTATTTGGCACCGCTTTATGCTCAGTTGCGCCATATAATAATACAGGGTTTTTAATAGACTGCTTTTTAGCATTAATTAATGTAGAAACCACCGCAGTTTGAATACCCTCCGTTGCACCAGAGGTAAATAGGATATCGCCATTAGTTGCGCCAATAACCGTGCGTGCCTTTTGACGTGTTTGTTCTAATAAATGCTTGGCTTGAATACCTGTGATATGCGGGCTTGAAGGATTACCAAAACATATTTGCATGGTATGAGAAACAACATCAGCAATACAAGGCAACACAGGGGTCGTTGCATTTGCATCAAGGTAAACTTGTTTTACTGGCTCATCGTGCAATAAAAACTCAGACATTAAAAAACGCACCTTATTACTAAAAAATATATCTTATTACCAATAGTACATAAATTTACAGGTAATGAGTAATAATCAATTAGCACTAGAGGTGCGTTTACTATGCTTTTTTAAACTAAAAGTCTGTTTGCTTAACTATTCACTGAGCTCTTTGCTGATCTCTTCGTGCGTTGACGACCAAGCTGTTATTAGCGCTTTTACTAATGAGGCCAACGGGATGGCAAAAAATACACCCCAAAATCCCCATAAGCCACCAAAAAATAATACCGCGACAATTATAAATACCGGATTTAAATCAACTGCCTCAGAAAACAACAGCGGTACAAGTACATTGCCATCAAGCGCTTGAATAATTCCATAAATGATTAAAATGGTCCAAAACTGCGTTTCTAATCCAAACTGAAACAGTGCAACTGCCGCTACCGGAATAGTGACGAGTGCCGCGCCAATAAATGGAATTAATACCGAAAAGCCAACAAGCACACCAAGTAAAGCTGCATAGCGCAAATCTAAAACAGTAAATGCAATGAAAGACACACCACCAACAATTAAAATTTCGAATACTTTACCGCGAATGTAATTCATAATTTGTTGGTTCATTTCGTTCCACACTTGTAAAATCAAGCGCCGTTGCTGCGGGATCAGTTTAGCTATACTCCCTGTCAGCTCCAGCTTATCTTTAAGCATAAAAAACACCAGTAATGGCACAAGTACCAAATATATAAGCCAAGCAACAACATCTTTTAAAGACGTAAGTGAAAACGATAATACCGCTTGACCAAACTCAATAATTTTAGCTTCTACGGTTGCAACAATAGCTTGTACTTGTTCTATATTAATTAAACTTGGGTATTGTTCAGGTAAAGCCATTAAATAAGACTTCCCCTGCTCTAGCATATGCGGTGTTTCTTGCACTAAGTTACTGGTTTGCTTCCAAAGCACTGGGCCAATAACTAAAATAAGAGTGAGCATAATGCTAATAAATATCAACATTACAATAATTGTTGCAGTAAAACGTTTTAAGCCAACACGCTCTAAATGAACAACCGGCCAATCTAGTAAATAAGCGATAACCAGTGCAACAAGCACAGGAACAATTAACGCGCCAAAAAAGTAAAGTAAGGCAACTGATACCAATAATAAAAATAATAAGGTAGACGAATGAGGATCCGAGAACTTCCTTTCGTACCATGTTTTTACGTATTCAAACATGTAATGGCTCCACTAATAACAACCCACGTTGTTTATCAAAATTGTAACTATAAGCATTTTTTTGCAAAAAACGTTCAATGTCGTTCGCACTTTCACCTTTGTTCAGACTAAAAGTGATGCGTTGTTTTGATGACTGTGCACTTCGAAGCGCAAGCTTAAACTGCACAAACTGCTGAGGACACTTAAACTCTTTTAAATCGCGCTCTACCATAACTACTTTATCCGTATAGTAAATGAATAATAAGTCGCATATTTACGGTCTACGTATTTATATACTCAAACCGTTGTAACTTTTTGTTAAAACAATTCCTGCAATAGTTTATCCTTATAACATAACTAGCAGTAAGGATAAGTTAATGCCTGGCACGCATAATAAAGCGCAACTACCAAGTAATCCAACACTCAAAGAGATTAATTGGTTTAAAAAGCAGATTAATTGGGGCGAACTACCTCCTTTTTATCACCTTGTTGCCTCATCAATAAGCGAATCAGAAGGAATTTTAGATCATGGGTTCGACAATGCAGTTAAACAACTTTTAGATAAACGCAATTGGAACTTAGATTTATTAGAAGGCTATGAAGATAACTTAGGTGAAATACATACCAAACATAAGCCACGTATTGCGCTGCACCAAGTGTTTACCGACAGAGGCTTTGAGCTATGGGCACAGCCTTATGCTAAAGATGTTATTGTTGATCAATACATAAAAAACAATCGCTTTATGGAGTTTAGAGTGTGGGACCCACATTCAATGAAAAACTTGATCAGAATAAGTCAGTTACATAAGTTTATTGGCTTTTATTTTGAACGAGGCGACAAAGCAGATAAAGCCATTATTTTACATGCACACAAAGTAGTACATAAAATTATTACTTTTTTGCAGCGAGAATTGAACGTTGTAAAGCTTGATGGAGTCACAATAAAAGAACTATACCAATTGTGCGAAAAAGACAGCCGTGCAAGCAGTGACGAAATAGACATAGCCAAAATTGCAATTGGCGAACAAATTAACAAGGAATAAAATGCAGCTAAAATCAGCATTTATCACTTTATGCAGTGCTGCGCTTACGTTTAGCTTATTAATAAGCGAACCTTTAAAAGCGCAAACCAACTTTACGCTTCCTGACTTAGGAACATCTGCATTACAAGCACTGCCACTCGAAAAAGAACAAGCCATTGGCGAAGTAATGATGATGCAAATACGAGGCTCATCACCAGTAATAAATGACCCAGTGCTTGATGAATACCTCACAACTATTGGCCGTAAACTCGTTGCTAATGCTAATGACGTGCGCTTTCCGTTTTCGTTTTTTTGGATAAACAACTCAGAAATAAATGCCTTCGCCTTTTATGGCGGCCATGTAGGCGTGCATACAGGATTAATAGCTCAAGCCGATAACGAGAGTCAGTTTGCCTCAGTGCTTGGTCACGAAATTGCTCACGTGACACAGCGCCACTTAGCACGAAGAATACAGCAACAACAAGATAACAGCGCGCTGACTATTGCCGGTATGATAGCCGGCATATTAGCAACCGTTGTTGCACCAGATGCGGGTATTGCGATTATATCTGCCAGCCAAACACAATCTGCTTTTAGTCAGTTAACGCATAGTCGCTCAGCCGAGCAAGAAGCTGACCGCATAGGCATGCAAACGCTTAACAATGCAGGCTTTGATGCTCGTGCATCAAGCGAATTTTTAACTAAACTTGCCGCGCAAATTCGTTATAAATATAAACCACCTGCATTTTTACTTACTCACCCATTACCAGAGAGTCGAGTATCTGATGTACGTTTGCGTGCAGAGCAATTTCCTGTGCGTCATATGAGTGCCAGTCTTGAGTTTAATTTAGCTAAAAGCCGCGTGCTTGCGCGCTACGACAACAAACCAGAAAACGCCGAAGACCTATTTAGAAAACGACTACGCGAAAATAGCTATGATAACACCGCTTTAAAGTACGGTTTAGCTATTAGCTTACTTGATCAAAAAAAGCTTGATGAAGCAGCCCCAATACTAGACGAGCTTTTAAAAAACGATCCTAAAAACCTATTTTATATAGATACCCATACCGATTTACTCATCGCGCAAAAAAAGGCAGATGAAGCCGTAAAATTTTTAGCTGATTTAAATCAGTATCGCCCTAATAATCAGGTAATTACGCTTAACTATGCCAACGCAGCACTTGAAGCTGAGCAATATGAACTAGCCGAAAATATTTTGAAGAGTTTTTTACTCGAAAAGCCAGATCATAACCTAGGCAAGCAACTTCTTGCTGATGCGTATAAAAAACAAGATAAATTAGCCTCATATCACGAAGCGAACGCCGATGTATTGGCTCAATACGGTGCTTATTTAAAAGCCGCAGACGAAGTACAAAAAGCACTTAACTTCGTAGAGCCAACCGAACTTGTAAAGCAACAACGTTTAAAAGCACTACTTACCCAGTATCGACTTTTACAAAAAGAGCTTGCAAGACTTTAAGTCTGCAAGCGCTTACCCTAAAATAGACGCAATTCACACTTTGGAATCATTTTATGTCTGTTACTATTTACCACAACCCACGTTGTTCTAAATCACGCGAAACGCTAGCGCTACTGCAAAGTAAAGCGATAGAGCCAAGTGTTGTAGAGTATTTAAAAACCCCTCTTACTCACGAGCAAATCTCAACGCTTGTAATCCAACTTGGTTTTTCATCCGTACGTGAAATGATGCGCACCAAAGAAGATGACTACAAAGCGCTTAATTTGAAAGATGAAACAAATGAGGACGCACTTATTAACGCTATGGTTAAATACCCAAAATTGATTGAACGCCCTATCGTAGTTAATAACAATAAAGCAGCGATTGGTCGTCCACCAGAAAACGTACTAAGCGTTTTATAATGAGTGCAACCATAGTGGTGCTTTATCACTCAAGCCATGGCTCAGTTGAAGCAATGGCTCACGAGATAGCAGAGTCGATAGAGCAACAAGGTGCTAGTGCACTACTTCGCACCTTTGTGGCTAAAAACGCGCACGATATTGTGATCACCAAAGATGATTTAATAAATTGCGATGGTTTAGCATTTGGTACACCAACTCGATTTGGCATGATGGCCTCTCAAGCAAAAAGCTTTTGGGAAACCACCAGCGACTTGTGGCTAAAAGGCCAATTAATCGATAAGCCAGCGTGTGTATTTTCGTCATCAAGTAGCATGCATGGTGGAAATGAAGCAACCTTACTTAACTTATCTTTGCCACTATTACACCACGGTATGATGCTTATGGGCGTGCCATATGATGTGCCCGAACTACTTGCAACACAAACCGGTGGAACACCATACGGTGCAACACACGTCGCTGGCAGCGCTAATAGTGCACAGCTAAGCAAAGACGAAATTAAAATATGCCAAAGCGTTGGTAAACGCCTTACTCACATTGCGAGAAAACTTAAATGACTACAGCTGACAGTCCAGCTAAAAAGCCGATTACGGTAAAATTTCAACGTGCAGCACTATTTGGCTATGTTGGTTTACTTATTCTGATTCCTTTGTGGATGTATTTTGTACCCCCTCTAGATGGTAATACTAGTTGGGTGTCATTGTTTTTTCCTATCATTCCTTTACTGCTGCCGCTAAGAGGCATAATTCAAGACAACACATACACCTATGCGTGGGCTAACTTTATTGTAATGCTTTATTTTATCCACGGTCTTACCATGCTGTGGGCAGCACCAGATGAATTAATTTGGGTGTTGTTAGAACTGGTATTTGCATCATCTATGTTTATTGGTTGTACTTACTACGCAAGACATCGTGGACAAGAACAAGGTTTAAAAATCCGTAAGCTTAAAGAAGAATTAGCTGAAGAAAAAGCAGCAAATGAGCACGGTAAATAAGGCTTAACCATAAACGCTATATACAAAAAAAAACGCGCTTAAATTACT
>NZ_JACJDN010000148.1:0-7463 GCF_014163565.1 Pseudoalteromonas sp. SR45-5
GGTTCAAATCCGGCTCCCGCAACCACTGAAATAAATAAGAATGAAACGACACGCTTAAAGCGTGTTTTTTTATGTCTAAAATTTGGTGTGTATATTGTGGCTCATAACCCGAAGGTCGTCGGTTCACCTTTTATAAGTTCAGGCTCCCGCAACCACTGAGATAAATAAGAATGAAACGGCACGCTTAAAGCGTGTTTTTTTATGTCTAAAATTTGGTGTGTATATTGTGGCTCATAACCCGAAGGTCGCCGGTTCACCTTTTATAAGTTCAGGCTCCCACAACCACTGAAATAAATAAGAATGAAACGACACGCTTAAAGCGTGTTTTTTTATGTCTAAAATTTGGTGTGTATATTGTGGCTCATAACCCGAAGGTCGTCGGTTCGCTTTTTACAAACTCAGGCTCCCGCAACCATTGAAATAAATAAGAATGGAACAACATACTTAAAGCGTGTTTTTTATACCTGAAATTTGATGAGTGTGGTGATTTAGCTTATAGGTTAAAGATCGTCTTCACAGCATGAGGTATTCACTACTCATAAGCACAAGCACAAGCTCCCGCTTCCCTGAGATACACTTCACAAAAGTTATAAACGACTTAAAATAAATCGTTATTACTTAAAACTTTGTTTAGTTTGTGTTAAAACGGCACAAATATTTTTGGGTTGTTACAAATATGACTGAACTTTACCACTGGTTTGATTTAATAGGTATTGCGGTGTTTGCTGTATCGGGCACTTTACTAGCGTACGAAAAAAAAATGGATGGCTTTGGGGTCGTAGTTTTAGCGACGGTAACTGCTATTGGTGGTGGTACAGTGCGAGATCTAATTTTAGATGTTCCTGTCTTTTGGTTACACGATCAAAGTTACTTTTTTGCCATACTAGCTTCAGTATTTGTTACAACGCGCCTTATAAATAAACAAAAGCCGATACCTCATTATATTTTACAAACAGCGGATGCGTTTGGTTTAGCTTTTTTTGCAGTAATGGGGGCGCAAAAAGCGCAGCTTGTTGGTATGCCCGATATGACTGCGGTAATTATGGCTGTAATTACAGGCTGCTTTGGTGGATTAATTCGAGATGTGCTTGCACGCGAAATCCCTATGCTATTAAAAGGTGAGCTTTACGCTATTACCTGTATAGCGGGTGGCACTGTTTATACGCTTGGCATTAGTTTTTCGTTAGTAACCGAAATGGCGATGGTATTAGGTATGTTAATGACCTTATTACTTCGTTTGGCTGCTATAAAATGGCAAATCACATTACACGTTTTTAAATATCCTGACTAAACTGGTGTAATCACATCATTTACTAGGATAAGGAATGTCGTTAGCTCGTATATTTTCTCGTGCTCAAGTGGGTATAAATGCCCCAGAAGTTATTGTAGAGGTTCACCTAGGAAATGGGTTACCCGCTTTTCATATTGTAGGCCTGCCCGAAGCGTCCGTTAAA
Source organism: Pseudoalteromonas sp. SR45-5 (assembly GCF_014163565.1). NCBI lineage: Bacteria > Pseudomonadati > Pseudomonadota > Gammaproteobacteria > Alteromonadales > Pseudoalteromonadaceae > Pseudoalteromonas > Pseudoalteromonas sp. SR45-5. The sequence goes on from NZ_JACJDN010000148.1 coordinate 1,455, forward strand.
GAATCAAAAGACAGAGTGCGTAGCGCACTCGAAAACTCTCAATTTGGTTTTCCCGATCAACGAATAACCGTAAATTTAGCCCCAGCCGACTTGCCAAAAGATGGTGGCCGGTTTGATCTTGCTATTGCGGTGGGTATTTTAGTCGCCTCTGGGCAAATAGTGTGCCCTGATATTCATAAGTACGAGTTTTATGGTGAGCTTGCTCTTAATGGTGAGGTGCGTGGTGTAAACGCTATTTTACCTTCGGTACTTGCTGCAAAAGAGCAAAATCGTTGCTGCTTTTTACCTCTTGCAAACGACAGCCTAGCAAGCCTAGTTAATGGCGTTAAACGCAAAGCCGTAAGCTCTATTCAAGAAGTGTGGGGGGATTTACTTAATCAACAACCCTTGCCATTAAATATAGAGTATCCCGACTGCACACAAGCCCCTGACTTTTTGCTCGATTTAAGCGATGTGAAAGGTCAGCCCGGTGCAAAGCGAGTACTCGAAATTGCCGCAGCTGGCGGGCATAATTTACTATTTTTAGGCCCTCCAGGTACTGGTAAATCAATGCTGGCCCAGCGAATGGCTACAATTATGCCTACTATGTCGGACGATGAAGCTATTTCAACAGCTGCGCTTTACTCTATTATTGGACAATCCATAGATTTAACTAATTGGCGACAGCGGCCATTTCGTAATCCGCATCATACGTGCTCAGCTGTTGCTTTGGTGGGGGGCTCTTCAAATCCCAAGCCTGGTGAAATTTCGCTGGCACACAACGGTGTGCTCTTCTTAGATGAGTTACCGGAATTCGAGCGTAAGGTGCTTGATTCACTGCGTGAACCAATGGAGACCGGCACAGTAACTATTTCACGTGCAGCTAGGCAAATGGAGTTCCCAGCGCAGTTTCAGCTTATTACAGCATTAAACCCAAGCCCAACGGGGAGCCATACTGATAAGCGGGCAACTCCCGATCAAGTTATGCGTTATTTATCACGCGTGTCGGGGCCTTTTATTGACCGTATTGATTTGCAAATAGAACTACCTCGTTTAACGAGTGTTGAGCTACAAAGTACCAAACCAGAGGAAACCAGTGCTGAGGTTAGAGCAAGAGTTGAGGCTGCTTATTATGTGCAGCTAAAACGCCAAGGTAAGGTTAATGCGAGGCTTAATAATAAAGAAATGAGTGTGCACTGTGTACTGGCGCCAGCAGAGTTGCAGTTTTTAGCCAGAGCAAGCGAAAAGTTGTCTTTATCGCCACGCTCTTACCATAGAGTAATTAAGGTGGCGCGTACAATTAGTGATTTAAAAGGCGCTGAAAACATTAGTTTAAATGAGCTTAAAGAAGCACTTAATTACCGCGCATTTGAGCGCCTTATTGCGCAATTAACTAAGTATTAAATAGAAAGCATATAGCCTTTACCGCGTACGGTAACGATGCGTTTTTGATCTTTTTCGTCATTTAATTTTTTACGTAAACGACCAATAAGCACATCAACAGTACGATCGTTTGGACTCCAATCGGGCTGGCCTATTTCTTCAGATATTTTTTCACGGGATGTGGCTTTACCTGCATTACTAATTAAGCAAATAAGCACTTTATGTTCGGCTTCAGTTAAGCGTGACTCAACGCCCGCAGCAGTAATTAATGTGCGGTTATCAGGATGAAGCTTAAAGTCAGCATATTCTATAAACTCTTCGCTTTCGTCGTCTTCTAGGTTAACGGCAACACGCTTATAGAGCGCGCGCATGCGAAGCTCTAACTCAAGTAAATCGACGGGCTTACAAATATAGTCATCAGCACCTTGTGCAAGGCCTGCAATACGATCGGCTTGGGAGTCACGACTCGATAATACAATAACGCCAATATCGGTCAGTGTGTTTAATTCTTTTGCGAGCTGAAGCCCGTCGCGCTTTGGTAAGACAATGTCAATTATGGCTAATGATATAGCACCGCGCAGGTTTACCCGCTGCCTTACAATGTTAAGTGCATCAGCGCCAGTGGGGTCTACCTCTATTGTAAATTCGGTATCTGCAAAGTGATTTTGGATGCGTTTAACGAGTAGTTCATCGTCTTCAACCAATAAAACATTAATAGCCATAGTACTTTATTTTGAATGCTTATAGCTCTGTATGGTAGCACCATTAGGTAAATGCTGAGAAGGGGGTTTATTAGTTTTAAGTAACTTAATATTTCAAAGATGTATAAGACGTTATTAGAGGATGAGGTTAGCACCTTTAGACTAATTAAAAGGTGCTAAATAATTAATTCTACTATTAATAAATCTGTATTAAGTTGTTATTTTAAAGGTTCAGGCTCAGTCATTTTTATACATCGAGTCCCACCATTGAGGCTCGTTTTTTAGCTTTTTATCAAAGTATGCGAGCATAGTGTTCCACCAATCAAATCGTTTATCGCGTGCAAAAATTTGATGGTCGGCGCCTTTGTATTCGATTAACTCTACGTCCTTATTAAGCAGTTTAAGTGCGGTGTACATTGTTAAGCTTTCGCCAACAGGTACATTGGTATCGCTATCACCATGAAGAAGTAGCATAGGTGTTGTTACTTTGTCGGCATGAAATACAGGGCTATGTTGGCTGTAAAGCTCAGGGTTATTCCACGGGAAGCTATTTTTTGATGCTTCGCCAGAATATAAGTAACCCCACCAACCTTCACCCCAATACGAGGTAATATTAGAAATACCCGCATGAGCTATTGAAGCACTAAATATATCGGTTTTAGTTGCTAATAACATGGTCATGAAGCCACCGTACGATGCCCCTAAGTTACCTACTTTTTTACTATCAACATAGTTGTATTTATTTAAAAAGGCTTGCGTGCCTTCGATAATATCGTCTGCGGTGTAGTCGCCCCAGGCATTAACATGCTGCGCTGAAAAATTTTGTCCAAACCCTGTTGCGCCAGTAGGTTGCACTACATAAACAACATAGCCATTTTCTGCCCATAAGTTAAACGGGTAACGACCTGTAAAACCACGCGTAACTGGTGAAGTACCGCCGTAGTAATACACGAGCGCAGGGTGCTTTTTAGTTTTATCTAAGTTGCTAGGAATGTACACACGGCCCGTTATTTCAACCCCATGTTTATTTTTAAAATTAAACTCTTCTAATGTAGGGAGTCGTGTATTTGCATAGCTACTTGGTTTTGAATCCCATATTAAATCTGTTTTATTTTTACTTACGTTCAGGCGCTTTAGTTGTTGTGGCGCTAAAGCGTTAGTGCCACTTAGTAAAATTTCGGTATTACGGTCGTGCGAGTAACTAAATTTTTCAACAATATCCAATCCCGTATTTAATTTTTTAAAGCGCTGTTTACTTAAATCAAATAGATAAAGTGGTTGAGTGTCTTGCTCTGTTACTTTAATAAGCGCATCGCCGTTTTCTAAAACGTGCAGTTGGCCAATAGCGGGGTCGAACTGTTTACTGAGTGCTTTTACGTTTTTACCGCCTTCAGTAAGTAGGTAAAGTTGCCCGTCGTAGTTATTAGCGAGCATAGCTTTTGGTAATGCTCTGCCTGCGCCATTTTTAAAGTCAGGGCCTGCAACTACATAAATATCTTTATTTGTATATTTGGCTAAATTAAACGTTTTGAATTTACCAAGCGATGAAAGCTTGTTTGATTTTAAATCGAGTTCAACAAGCTCTGTTTCAGGGTGAGTTGATGCTTGCATTGCCATTACTGGGCGGCTCATTAATACTTTGCCACGGTTACTATTTGAATCTTCAAGGCTGTAAGAAAGAGGACCTTGGCTAAGTGCTTTTGTTAAACCACTTTTAGTATCAAGCATATAAATTTGGCTGATGGAACGTGCATACGACCAGCGATCTTGCAGACCTTTATAGTGCTTGGTTAAGCTGTTAGTACTCTCAGGTGATTTAGACCAGCTAAACAAAAGACTGGTGTCGTTATAAAAGGTAAAGCCATTAGCTCCTTCTAAATCGTTTGCTAATGTTTTTATTGAGAAGTTTTTACGGTTAAGTTGTTTAAGCTCACCATTTAACAAATACACTAAATATTGGTTATCTGGACTCCAAATAATGTTACTTGGTTGGCCTGCTTCAAAGCGATAAAGCGTTTGATTGTCTGAATCTTTAAGTACAGTAACTGTATTTGCTTGATTTTGTGTTTTATCGCTATAAGTGCGAGTGGTAGTAACGTACTGCTTGGCATTAGGTGCGAGTGATAATTGGCTAATGGTAGGAGCATCAAACAGTTGTTTTGCAGATAAACGTTTTATGTGTGAAGTGCTGAGCGTAATTTTATCAATGTCGCTTTTAGGTGCAAAATCAAGCGTTACATCGTGCCAATTAGCTACTTGCTGGGCTACTATTAAAACAGTGTGAGTACTGTTATTTAAAGCTAACTTATAGCTATTTTTATCGCCTGTTTGTAGTTCGCCATTAATAAATAACTGACCTTGCTCAATCCCTTTTAAGGTAAGTGTACCTTGCGTAAAGCGGGTTGTTTCAATATTAAATTTTAGTGCCTGTAACCCACCTAAAGTGAGCGCATTGATTTTATTAAACGGCTGCCAGTTTTGTTTTTTCCCAAATACAGAAAAACTATCTGTGTCTACTTGTAGTTGCGGCAATAGGTTGTTAATAATCGCACTGCCATGAGGTGTCTGAAAAGGCTTTAACTGCATGTCTTCGGCAAGTGGGCCGATAAACTGAATTTTTGATTTATCCAATGGTGCAGCTATTGCAGCAAAGCTTAAGCTGCTAAGCGTTAAAAGAGCTGCTGCGTACTTAAATAGCTTATTTTGATGACACCATGGTGCGCTAAATTTCATTATTATGCCTATTATTATTGGAAGTTTGGCCAAATATAGCATGTATTGTTACCATGCTCACATATCCAATATAGAGGAGAGAAAGTGACTTTACTGATAGTTTATATGGTAGTGGCGATTGTTATTTCGTTTTTATGTTCTGTGATGGAGGCTGTGTTATTAAGTATTTCGCCCAGCTATGTTGCATCACTTAGAAAAAAACACCCTGAGCTTGCTAAACAGCTCGAAAAGCTTAAAAACAATATAGATCAGCCTTTAGCTGCTATTTTAACTTTAAATACAAAGTTTCCTCCTTATTCTCAACCTTTAAGTCCTTTAGATGAAGATCGATTAAAGCCAAATCAGTTTTATCCTGTGTCGAGCCCCATAGGTGAAAGCGGCGATGCTTTAACGGTAAGCCTCAAACAATATCGTTTTGTATATCCAGAAGAAATAACAATAAAGGTAAGCGCTCAAGGGCTTGGTAAAGTGGTCATTGAACTTGCAAATACTGATACAAAGGAAGTACTAAATACCCATACGGGCAATGCGCGTGAAGGTGAGGCAATTATTACATTTAAAGAAGATGAAGATTACCCTCGTAGTTTGCAAGTGTATGTGCAGGGCGATGTTGACGGCAAAAAAGTACCCGTAGTTGCGCAAATTCAATATATGCCGCCAAGTGCTACTTTGACAGGTTTTGAAATTGCTTATGCTCAAAATGAAAACATGATTATGCCAGCTAATTTAACGGTGATAAAAAGTGGTTTGTATCGTGTTAGGGCGAATTTATATAGTGGTGATACACCACTTGCTCATTTGGTATCTAAGGAACGCTTAACACAAGGGAGCCAAACCGTAGACTTAAAAGCTCATTGGTCAGTATTACCTAAGGGCGTTACCGATATGCGCTTAAGTGACTTTGTAATAGAAAGAATGTCGCCAAGCCCAGGTGAGCGTAACAGCTTTGGGAATAGTGAAATAAGCCATTTTGATATAAACGATTTCTCGTACGACAGTTTACAGCAGTTGCCGTATCAGACTAATGCACAAGAAAAGTTAAGTTTAGAGTTTTTACAAGGCCTAGCTGAGAGTTAAAAAGACAACGTAAGGCTGAATTGGTAAATTTAAGGGGGTTGTACATAAATACAACCCCCTTAAATTTGTTAGCCTAGATATGTTAGCTTAGATTTATAGTAACTACACTTGGCGCTTCTTGTTCATCAAGCTCATT
>NZ_JACJDN010000149.1:0-7463 GCF_014163565.1 Pseudoalteromonas sp. SR45-5
ACCAGATAGCGACTTCTTCCAATATATGAAAGGCGCTAAAGCTCAATAGACTTTACGTTAATTATTTAAAAGTTAAAAAGCCTCGCATTTGCGGGGCTTTTTGTTAAATACAAATTAGTGCGTTAAATCACTGTTATTTATGTGGTTATTGGTCAATATTTGGATATAACAATTGCCCGCAGAAAAAATAAGCTGAACAGGGGTGATCTTTACTTTAGTTTTCTGGTAAAATCTCGTCCTAATTTTCTCTAAGTGAATTTACGATGGGTAAAAACGTTGTTGTATTAGGCACCCAATGGGGTGACGAAGGAAAGGGTAAGGTAGTTGATCTCCTTACAGACAAAGCATCTTTAGTAGTTCGTTATCAAGGTGGCCACAATGCGGGTCATACTTTAGTTATCGAAGGTGAAAAGACGGTTCTACACCTTATTCCATCGGGTGTATTACGTGACAATGTTAAATGTGTGATTGGTAATGGTGTAGTTTTATCACCAGAAGCGCTAATGAGAGAAATTGGCATGCTTGAAGAGCGCGGCGTACCAGTACGCGAGCGTCTTTTAATAAGTGAAGCATGTCCGCTAATCTTGCCTTTCCATGTTGCATTAGATGTAGCCCGCGAAACAGCTCGTGGCGATAAGCCTATTGGTACAACTGGCCGTGGAATCGGTCCTGCGTACGAGGATAAAGTAGCACGTCGTGGTTTACGCGTAGGCGATTTATTTAATCCTGAAGTATTTGCAGCTAAATTAAAAGAAGTGCTTGAGTACCACAACTTCACTTTAGTTAACTACTACAAAGTAGATGCTGTAGATTTCCAAAAAACGTTTGATGATGCAATGGCTGTTGCTGATATCTTAAAAGCAATGGTTGTAGATGTAACTGAGCTTTTAGATCAAACGCGTTTAGCAGGCGAAAACATTTTATTTGAAGGTGCACAAGGTACGTTACTTGATATAGATCACGGTACTTACCCTTATGTAACATCTTCAAACACTACCGCTGGTGGCGTTGCGACTGGTGCAGGTTTTGGTCCATTAAACCTTGATTACGTTTTAGGTATTATTAAAGCGTACACGACACGTGTTGGTTCAGGTCCTTTCCCTACAGAGCTTTACGACGGTCTTGATAAACAAGATCCAGTTGGTAAGCACCTAGGTGATAAAGGCCATGAGTTTGGCGCTACAACAGGTCGACTTCGTCGTACTGGTTGGTTAGATGCAGTGGCTATGCGCCGTGCAGTTCAAATCAACAGTATTTCAGGTTTTTGTTTAACTAAGCTTGATGTTTTAGATGGCTTAGAAACACTTAAAATCTGTACTGGTTACAAGCTTGAAGATGGCACAGTTACTAACGTAACACCATTAGCGGCTGAAGGTTACGATAAAGTAACACCAGTATACGAAGAGATGCCAGGTTGGTCAGAAAACACTGTTGGTGTAACTAGTCTTGACGGTTTACCAAAAGCTGCGATTGACTACATCAAACGTATTGAAGAAATTACGGGTGTTCCAATTGATATTATTTCTACAGGTCCTGACCGTGTAGAAACTATGGTGCTTCGCAATCCGTTTGCGTAATTACCATTAGATTAAAAAAAGCTGCTTCGTGCAGCTTTTTTTGTGTCTAAAATTCACCTTGGAACGATCTTTGTATATTATTTAATAAGTTTATTTATATAAGTGGTGAATATGCGTTTATTTAATCGTAATTGCGTACTAAGGCTTTCGTTAATACCGCTGTCTTTATTTATTGCAACCAACAGCTTAGCTACAGAAAGCCCTGCTGCTGTGCCGCTGTATACAGAATCAGAGCTAATTGCGTTAATAAATAAAAATACGCATTTAGCGCGCGTAAAGGCAGATGATTGCCAGTTGGTGCAAGATATAGAAGCACGAGCCAATAAAATGGCATTGCCGTCTTATCAATTTTTATACGGCGATATGCTGGCTTATAACGTGTGCGTTGATCGCAATGTAGAGTTAGGTGTGTATTACATGCGAAAAGCAGCTGAGCAAGGCTTAGCGGCAGCGCTAGAGCAATTGGGACGATACTACGACACTGGTCGCTTAGTTCAGCAAGATAAAGCAATGGCAATTACGTATTTGCGTGAAGCCTCGTCGCAAGGCAATTTAAAAGCACAGCTACGTTTAGTTAAATTATTTAATGATGGTTATGGCAGCCCGCGTGATTTTGAAGATGCCTATCGTTGGCTATTCAATTCTATGGTGGCAGATAAAGCGACTCATAGAAAAATTGAGCGAGCGCTGACTAAGTTAGCGCAAAAAATGCCAGATAGTGTGGTTGCTCGAGCCCGCCTTCCTATTTAATGGCTGTTAAAAACAAAACCCTAACTTTTTAAGTTAGGGTTTTTTAGTTTTTACAGTTTGTAAAAGTATTTAACTGTCTTCTTTAGCCTTTGTTTGCGGGTCTTTTAAAACTGACATTTTAGGCGGCTGTAAAGCAACAACGCGTTCGCCTTCTTGCGGCGGTTTTTCCATGTTGATTGTAAACGGTCTTAGCTTAATTGGTGTATCGTCATCACTGTCTTTATCACCTTTGAGAATAAATAAAGGGATAGCCTCAGGGTTCATTTCTAAGTATTGTTCCCAGCTAAACTCATCCGAGATACGTGTTGAACTAACCTTACCGCCTTTAGCTATAATACTGCTTAAACGTGCATACGAGCCTTCGTCTCCAAACAGTATTTGTCTAGATAAAAACGTTGCGCTGTCTTTATTTGCTTTTGCATGCGACGTTGATGAGCGTAGCGAAAATACATTTTTCTCATTAAGTAAATGCGAAAAGTATTGAACACCTAACGCATTATGATGACGATTTGGCGATAATGCTAATACACTACGAATCGTTGTTAGAGGTAAGTAGCGTTCAGCATGCTCTGATTGCGGGTTACCATAATAACAAGCTAAACCATCCATACGTGCCATTCTGCAGTTTTCCCATGCAGGATCTGACAGGTGAACCGGAATGTTTTGCTCTTGTAAGCCTCGGCCGATTGCACGCGATACATGGTTTGCACCAATAATTAATATTGTATTAGGCGATGGCTGGCGTACACCTAATAGCTTGGCGACAGGAATGGCGGTTAAGCTCTGTAGTACAACGGTAATTATAATTACTGTAAATATAAGAGGTACCATTTTTTCAGCATCCGCAACACCAGACTCCATCATGCTAAGCGCAAATACCGACCCAACGGCTGCGGCGACTATACCGCGTGGAGCTATCCAGGCAAGTACCAAACGAGACTTCATTGGTAAGTCAGTACCAAAGGTCGAAATAGCAATACACAGTGGCCGAGCAACAAAAAGCACGATAGCTAAAAATATAAATACATCGCTGTCGAGCATCATTAAATCAGAGAGCTGTAAGCGTGCTGCAAGTAAAATAAACAGCGTTGATATTAATATCATCGACAAGTCTTCTTTGAACTCAAGTACAGAATCTATTTCTAAATCGTCTTGGTTAGCAAGCCAAATACCAAATACAGTCACTGCTAATAGGCCTGATTCATGGCTTAAATAGTTTGATACAGAAAAACTAATGAGTACTAATGCCAATATACCAAACTTATGTAATTCAAATGGTAGCCACTCGCGGCGCATTAATAGTGTTGTTAACCAACCAGCAGCAACACCAATACTTAATCCAACACCTAGGGTTTTAACTAAAGCAATAATAGTGTGGCTAAATACTTCGCCTTGGCCTACCAGCATTACGGCTTCAAATACTAATACAGCGAATAATGCGCCGATCGGGTCTATTACAATACCTTCCCATCGAAGTATGCGGTCAATGTCTTGTGTTGGGCGCATTGAGTTTAATAGCGGTGCTATAACAGTAGGGCCTGTTACAACTAGCACTGCACCTAATACCGCAGCTACACGCCAATTAAGTTCAAGCAACCAATAGGCGCTGAGGCTAATAATAATACAGGTAGTAAGCATGCCGATGGAGCAAAGGTTTCTTACAACTTTTCCGATTCCTTTTAGCTCTCTGAAATGCAGAGTTAAGGATCCTTCAAATAAAATGATGGCAACACTTAGTGATACAACTGGAAACAGTAAATCACCTAACAATGCATCAGGGTCTAAAACACCACTAAATGGCCCAAGTAAAAGACCAGTAAGCAATAAGAAAAGAATAGCGGGCACTCTAAAAGCCCACGCGACCCATTGGGCAAGCACAGAGCAAAGTGCGATACCGGCTATGTAAATTGCTGACATAGATTAAGAATTCCTTATTTATGACGGTTTGTTTAGAAAGTATAACTTTTGTTAATTATTAATACAGGGGTATACACGGGAAATTCAAATATTACTAATCAATTTTAGCTGCTTATAGAAGATTAGTAGGCTTAAATTATTTTGCGCGTGTTAAGCCGCCTTATTTTAGGCTGTATTAATTGTTTAATTGGTTGAATTTTAATAACAATCTAACACCACAAACGAGGAGGAATTAGCTTCGCTCGAATTTTAACCTTGATTTTTAAGGGGTATTTAGTGTAATATGCTTCCTGTTCTAATAATTAGTTATCTAATGAAGTTTATTGGAAGTAAAAGTGGTTTGTTAATCTTAACGTCATTTTTAATCTTTATAATCATGCATTAGTGGTGTTACTAGTATTCGAACACTACATAATTTCATTTGCCGAACTCTTGGTATGGTTTTGCTAAACAAGTTTATTTAATTATTTAAGTAAATAAAGGTTTGAGTTGAACTATTACTTTCAATGTTTAACCCCCATCGTGGCGGTTAAATCTCGGTCCTTTGGTCTTCACCCTATCTGTTGGTGTATCAGACTTTAGAGGCTCTATGTATGTTGTTAATAAAAAAGCCACACACAGCTTTTTACAGCGATGCATAAACAACACTTTTAAATTTTTTGATTAGTGCTGCTCGATATTATTGGGTTGTTGCTACTTTATACTTAACCTTAAATCTAAGCTTATTGTTTTAGATATGGTTTTCGCGTGTGTGTAAAAAAGTGTTGCCTAAATGAAAGACAAATTCGAAGCTATGTTTTAAACCTAGCTACTTAGTTTTAGCTCGTCTAATTAAGGTGAGCGCAGATAAAATGGAAAGTTGAGCATTTATGCAAAAGTTAAATTGGCGACGTATCGTACTTAAAGTAGGTAGTGCATTAATTGCACCAGATCAAGATGGCTGCCGTTCGCGTTACATATTAACCATCGCACAGTTCATTGTTCGTTGTCGTGCCCGTGGAATCGAGGTGATTTTAGTATCATCGGGTTCTGTAGCTGCTGGCGCGCATTTATTCCCATCAGACAAACCACGCTCTGTGGTAATGAAAAAAGCAATGGCGGCAGCAGGTCAAACAGAAATGATTGCCATGTGGGACCGCTTTTTTGACTTTCCATCTGCGCAGCTATTATTAACGCACGGCGATTTACGTGACCGCGAGCGTTACCAGAGCATCCGTGAAACCGTGTTCACTTTACTTGAACATGGTGTACTTCCTATCATTAATGAAAACGATGCCGTAACCACCGACGATTTACGAGTAGGTGACAACGATAACTTATCAGCAATGGTCGCAGCAGCTGCCGATGCCGATGCTTTATTAATATTCTCAGACGTTGATGGGCTATATGATAAAAACCCTAACTTACATGATGATGCGGTGTTACTGCCTGAAATAAAATCAATTGATGAATCTATTTATGCTATGGCAGGATGTGCTACAAGTGCGGTAGGTACTGGTGGTATGAAAACTAAAATAGAAGCGGCAGAAAAAGCAACGTCACATGGTATAGCGACTTATATTATAAATGGCTTTAAAGAAGAAACATTTACAAAACTGCTAGCTGGAGAAAACCCAGGTAGTGTATTTTTACCGTACGAAAAACCGATGCAGGACTCTATTCATTGGATGACACATACAGCAAATGAGCAAGGTGAAGTTGTTGTTGATGGATCATTTGATGAATCTCTTGAAGGTGAAAGTGGATGTATTCGTGGTGACGAAATTATGGAAGTTCACGGTGAATTTGCCGTGGGTGATACCATTTTAGTACGTAGTGAAGACGGTACGCGTTTAGCTAAAGCGACCGCAAATTATAGTAGCTGTTTGTTAAACTTTATTGCAGACAACGAACAGAGTGAATTCAGCGAAAAAATGCAGGATTCAATTGGACCAGTTATATCTGAAAAACATATCGCATTATTGGAGAAGTCATGAGTTTAATTACGGACATTTCACGTCAGGCAGCTAAAGCTGCACATACACTTGCTTTACTCGATACCGAGACTAAAAACCAAGTTTTAGTTGAAATGGCAGCGGCACTAAGAGGGCAAAAAGCATTTATAATAAAAGAAAATGAAAGTGATTTAAGCGCAGCACGCGACAATAATTTAGCAGCCTCAATGATCGACCGCTTAACGTTAAACGATGAGCGTATTGAAGCAATGGCAGAAGGTATTGAAGTAATCGTAAGCCTTGATGATCCTGTTGGTCAGCTGCGTGATATTACTGAGCGCCCAAATGGTATTAAAATTCGCAAAATGCGAGTACCTCTTGGTGTTGTATGTATGATTTACGAAGCACGCCCGAATGTGACAGCAGACGCTGGTGCATTATGTTTTAAATCAGGTAATGGCGTAATTTTACGTGGCGGCAAAGAAGCACTTAGAAGTTCACAAGCTATCGCAAGTGTAATGCACCGCGTACTTGAGAAGCACAACTTACCGGTATCACTTATTTCAGTGATTCCAGATCCAGACCGTGCGCTGTTAATGGAACTGATGCAGCAACGCGAAAGCATTGATTTAATCATTCCACGCGGCGGCGAGGGTTTAATTAACTTTGTTACTGAAAACAGTACGATCCCAGTAATTCAGCATTACAAAGGCGTTTGTCATCTATATGTAGATAAAGATGCCGACCTAGAAATTGCGCTTAACTTACTGCTTAACGGTAAAACCCAGCGTACCGGTGTTTGTAATGCACTAGAAGGTTTAGTTGTGCATCAAGATGTGGCAGATGAGTTTTTAAATTTGTGTGCAGTTGTATTACGCCAAGAAGGTGTAAAAATAAATGCTGACAGCTTTGCAGCTAAATACTTTGATAACGCAACAGTCCTAGCTGATAACGAATTTGGTGAAGAATATCTAGACCTAGAAATCGCTATTCGCGTTGTACCAAACTTTACGGCAGCGGTTGAACACATTGCACAGTTTGGATCAAACCATACAGAAGTAATTTGTACTAAAAATGAAGCTGCTGCAGAGTTATTCCAACGTAGTGTTGATGCTTCTGTAGTAATGGTTAACGCATCGTCTCGTTTTTCTGATGGCTCACAATTGGGCCTAGGTGCAGAGATTGGAATAGCTACTTCCAAGCTACATGCATACGGTCCTATGGGCCTCGAATCACTAACGACCGAAAAGTATTTAGTTAATGGAGTTGGCCAAGTTCGCGAGTA
>NZ_JACJDN010000014.1:0-18456 GCF_014163565.1 Pseudoalteromonas sp. SR45-5
TTAAAAGAAAACCAAAAGAAAGTATACGGTAATTGAATGCTATCCATAATTAAGGAAAAGGTTGCACTTTTTGCCGGTTTAAAGTATTTATAATATAAATAGTATTTGAAACTATACGCACTACCACAACGACACAACGACTACACACAATCAGGAGTTTTTAAAAAATGGTAATTAACAATAAGTTATCGTTCAACAAGAAAACCGCGCTCAGTATTGCTATCACTGGTATATTGGCAAGCGGAAGCGTTGCAGCTCAAGGCGCTGAAGGCAATACGCCTACAGTAGTAAATGAAGATGTTGAAGTTATCGCAGTAACGGGTATCCGCAGCAGCTTACGTTCATCAATGTTAGATAAAAAAGCATCTAATGTTGTTACAGACGGGATTAAAGCAGAAGATCTTGGTAAATTTCCTGATTTAAATGTAGCAGAGTCTCTGCAACGTATTACAGGTGTAGCAATTGACCGTAGTGGTGGTGAAGGCCAAGCGGTAACTATTCGTGGTTTTGGTCCACAATTTAACACTGTACTTGTTAATGGTCGTCAAATTGCGACAGACAGTGCAGGTCGTGAATTTAATTTTGATGTATTAGCAGCAGATCAAATCACCGGTGCTGATATTTATAAAAGTAATACTGCAACGCTTCAAGAAGGCGGCATTGGTGGTACGGTTAACGTAACTACAGCACGCCCTTTTGATTTTGGTGGTTTACATATTTTAGGTTCAGTTAAAGGTATGTACGAAAGCCTTTCTGAAGAAGTATCTCCATCAACATCATTCTTAATAAGTAATACGTTTAACGATGACAAGCTAGGTGTGCTTTTTGCCATCACTAATCAACAACGTAAACTTCAAAATAACCAAATTTTAACGGCAGGTTGGCGCGGTGGCCAAACAATATCTAACCCAACTGATGGTGTATTGTTTGAAAATGCCTACATTCCACGTAACTGGGACCAAGTAGTTGATGAGCAAGACCGTGAACGTACAAACGCAAGTTTAGTACTTCAATATGCACCATCTGACGATGTTACGATTACGGTTGATGGAATGATTTCAAAATTTGAAGTTGATTCGTCAGTGCGTGATTTAGCATCTTGGTTCGAACCAGACCGTGTAGGCAGCGCAACAATTGATGCTGAAACGGGTACGCTTTTAACTTTCTCTCAAGAAGTTGGCTTAGGCGCACCAAGTGGCGACCCTGCAAGCGACTTTGTATCACATACACGTAACTCACGTGACGTAACTAATAAAGCATTTGGTATTAATGTAGATTGGCAAGTAAACGAGTCACTAAAAGCAAAATTTGATGTATCTCGCTCAACAGCTGAAAACGACCGTGCAGGTAATGATCGTTTTAACGTAGTGGGTATTATTAACAGCTATACTTTTGACGGTACAGGCAGCATTCCTACCGTACAGCATGATGGCTTTGAAAATGGTTCATTGCCAGATCCAAGCCTAGCGCGTCTTCACTACAACGAAATTGGTAATCAATTTACTGATGAAGATGAAATCACTGAAGTAAAAGCCGATTTTGAATACGTGCCAGATAAAGGCCCAGTAGAGCGTATTAACTTTGGTGCTTATCGCCAAGAGCGTGAAAAATCTAGCTTCCAAATTTTTGGTAGCCAATGTCAATTTTGTGGTTACGGTACACAAGCACCGCTTGATGAAATTGATTTTGAAGCATACACAGCGAGTAATTACTTCCCTGGTTTGATCGATACATTTTATAGCTACGATGGCGATAAAATGCTTGATTACTTAGCCGATCAAGGTTTCCCAGTAGAGCCAACGCTACAAAATAACCGTTACACAATTAACGAAGACATCACTAGTTTATACATGGACTTTACGCTTGGTTTTGATTTAGCTGATATGCCAGTAACCGTTAATATGGGTGCTCGTTACTCAGAAACTGATATTGAAGTTGCTGCAATACAAAGCTTTATTAGCGATGTAGTTCCAACTTCAGATGCGACATTGTTTGCTAACGTATTTGGCCCTGCGACTAATATTGAACAAGGTACTAGCTACTCAAACTTACTACCGTCTTTCAACGTTAAGCTTGAGCTACAAGATAATATGATTTTACGTTTTGCCGCGTACGATAGTATTACTCGTCCAACTATGTCTCAGTTATCTCCTGCGACAAACTTTAACGAACCACGTCGTCAAAACTTAACGGCAAGTGGTGGCAATCCAGCACTTAAACCATTCCAATCAGAAAACTGGGATATCTCTTACGAGTGGTACTACAACGATGCTAACTTATTTAGCTTTGCAGTATTTAGTAAAGAAGTTGACGACTTTATTGTTACGTTAACGGGTGCAGAAACATACGAAATGTCTGACCGTTCAGGTCCTGATTTTGCGTGTACTACATGTACAGACCAAACAGATGACGAACTTATTGGTAGCTCAGAAGTTTACACTGTAAGCCGTCCTCAAAATGGTGAGTCTGCTACTGTAACCGGCTTCGAAGTGGGTGTTACTCACATGTTTGAAAATGGCTTTGGTTTTATCGCTAATGCGACTGTTGTGAATAGCGATATTAGTGTAGGTGATGATACAACTCAAACATTTGCACTTGAAGGTTTGGGCGATTCACAAAACTTAGTATTGTTTTATGAGCAAGACAACTGGCAAGCACGTGTTGCATTTAACAACCGTGAAGGCTTTTTACGCTTAGTTGATAACGGCTTCAATGGTGAACCAGTGAACGTAGAAACATACGGCCAGTGGGATATTAGTGCAAGCTACGATATTAACGAAAACTTCACTATTTTTGCTGAAGGCATCAATATCACTGAAGAAGAGTTAGTACAAACAGGTCGTTTTGCTAACCAAATTTATTCAGTGGAAGATAATGGCTCACGTTACGCGTTTGGTATTCGCGGATCGTTTTAATTAATGTTTGAGGTGAATTTCTCGCCTCTTGTTTCATTGCAGCACATTAGTGCTAATACCAATTAGGTTAATTTAACCGTAATGTATATTAGTTAACCTAATTGGCTAAAATGAAGCCACATTAAATCCAAATGCCCTACCGGGCATTTGTTGTATAAAACGTTATCAAAGATACTCAAAGAGTAGTCCATTATGAATAAAACAATAAAAACAATCGCAGTAATTGGTGGCGGCACAGCAGGATGGTTGAGCGCTGCAATTATAGCTTCGTATCACCAAGGTAAAAATGGTGATGGCTTAAAAGTGATGTTGGTTGAATCGTCAGATATTCCAACAATTGGTGTAGGTGAAGGTACCTGGCCCACTATGAAAAACACACTTCAGCAAATAGGTTTGCGTGAAGTTGATGTATTTAAAGCCTGTAACGCTACCTTTAAGCAAGGTGGTAAATTTGTAAATTGGACGCACGGCAACAACGACTTTTACTACCATCCATTTACTGTACCGCTAGGCTACGGCCGCATAGATTTAGCCCCTTATTTAGATAATGTTGAAGACTTTGCACAGCAAACTAATTTTCAACATGATATTTGCGAAGCAAGCTTAGCCCCAAGAGGTATAGCGCAAGGTGAATATCAAGGTAATTGTAATTATGCTTATCACTTAGATGCCGGCGCTTTTGCAGAAATGCTTAAACAGCATTGTAAAAGTAAGCTTGGCGTAGAGCATATTATTGGTACTGTTGATCAGGTAAAACTTGATGACGATGGTGCAATAAATGAGCTTACTCTAAAAGATCAAACCCGCATTATAAGCGCCGATTTATTTATAGACTGTACTGGTTTTTCATCATTGTTATTAGGCCAAGCGCTCAACGTACCGTTTAAAAAAATGGACCACGTGCTATTTAACGACAGCGCACTGGCAATGCAAGTCCCTTACGATGAAAACGATGACTCCTTAGCCAGCCATACCATAGCAACAGCGCAAAATGCTGGATGGATTTGGGATATAGGTTTAACGCATCGCCGTGGTGTAGGGCATGTTTATTCAAGCAAATTTTTATCAGACGATGAAGCAGAGCAAAACTTACGAAACTATTTAGGCGATGCAGCAAACGGTTTAACTGCCCGTAAAATTAGCTTTGAGTCGGGCTACCGTGAGAAGTTTTGGCATAAAAACTGTGTTGCAGTGGGTATGTCAGCAGGGTTTGTAGAGCCGCTTGAAGCAACCGCTATTATGCTTGTTGAAATTTCAGCACGCTTTGTAGCAGAGCATATGCCAGCAGATACACAAGTAATGCCTATTGTAGCTAAACGCTTTAACGAGCAAATGGACTACCGCTGGCAGCGCATTATCGACTTTTTAAAGCTCCATTACATGTTAACCAAGCGCCCAGAACCTTACTGGCAAGCACATGTACATCCGGACACTATTCCACAAACCCTGCGAGAAGATTTACTGCTTTGGGAAAGCCGTGGCCCGCTTATTCAAGATTTTCATGGCGCATTAGAGTTATTCCCAGCCGCCAGCTACCAGTACGTTTTATATGGTATGGGCTTCAAACCAGACTTTACTAAACAGGCTTATTTGTATTCACAAGACGCGCAAGCCAAACAAATAATTGAACGTAACAGCCAGCTTACACAGCAGATGTTGCAAACTTTGCCGCCACACCGCGCTTATATTGAGCAGTGGTTAGCGGCTAACCCAGTTTAAGGATGTGTAACTATGGCTATTAGTGAACTAGTAAACACCAAACAC
This sequence comes from Pseudoalteromonas sp. SR45-5, assembly GCF_014163565.1. Classification (NCBI taxonomy): domain Bacteria; kingdom Pseudomonadati; phylum Pseudomonadota; class Gammaproteobacteria; order Alteromonadales; family Pseudoalteromonadaceae; genus Pseudoalteromonas; species Pseudoalteromonas sp. SR45-5. Next base: position 4,680 of record NZ_JACJDN010000014.1, read on the forward strand.
CAAACATTAAAAATTAACCCTAATGCAGGTGTTGAATATGCAAAAACGCAGCATTTAGTTAATTTAAGAGCTAACGAAGTGGCAAAAGCTGCATGCGACTTACCTATATTTTTAGCGCGAAATGCGCAAAACGGCAGTTATACCGTATCGGGTTTAACAAGCTTTAGTGCTGGGCAAAGTTTATTGGTTAATAACAACCAGTGGCAGGCGCTTTACACACCGGTATGTATACAAACTCACCCTCTTTATTTAATGACCCGTGAAGCAAATAGCAGCGACTACTTTATTGCGATTGATGATCAAAGCTCAGCCGTAAATACGCAGCAAGGCGAGGCACTATTTGATGCTAAAGGTAACCCAAGCTTATTTTTAAATTCACAGCAAAAGCTACTTGAGAGCGATTTAAAAAATGATTATCAAACGTATCAATTTACCCAGGAAGTAGCGCGCTTAGGGCTTATTAAAAACATAGATATTGTATTGCAGTTTGAACAAGGCGAAACCCAAACTATTCAAGGTTTGAGCACCGTTGATGAAGACAAACTGCAAACTTTAGATAGCGATACCGTTGCAAACTTACACAAGCAAGGTTACCTAAGTGTGCTTAACAGTATGCTTATTTCACTGTTTCAGTTAAATGCATTGGTAAAGCTGCACAACCAACGTCCCGAACTTATGCCTTTAAAGCAAATTAAGTTAGAACTAAGTCGAGATGCGCACGCGCTGTAGCGTGCACTTTTTTTATTACACAGACATTGCGCGTAACGCGTAGGAGACACACACATGTCAGATAACATTTTACAGCTGGTGGTTTTTGTTTTTGTCACCGCTTTAATTGGTGGCCTTACTTATTGGAAATGCCGAGGCCAAAATCGTAATAACGGACAAAGCCAAACCAAAGAGTATTTTTTAGCGGGCGGTGGCCTTACTTGGATGTTTGTTGCAGGTTCAATAACATTAACTAATTTAAGTACCGACCAACTAGTAGGTATGAATGGTAACCAAATGGCTTTACTAGTTTGGTGGGAGCTTGCAGCAATTATAGGTTTGATTATTTTAGCCAAAGTGTTTATTCCTGTTTATTATAAATACAACTGTACAACGACCACAGAGCTTTTAGAAAAGCGCTATAACAACAAACATATTCGCGCTGTTATTGGGGGATTATTCTTTTTAGGTAATGCACTTATTTACATGCCAGCGGTAATTTACTCAGGTGCGCTGTTTATGCAAACCATGTTTAAGGTTGATATTCCGCTAATGTATATTGCCACCGCATTTGCCATTGTAGGTGCTATTTATGCGTTTTTTGGTGGTCTACGTGCAGTTGCAGTGTCTGATACTTATAACGGCTTACTGGTACTGGGTATGGCTGTTTTAGTGGTGTTTTTAGCACTAAATGCGATTGATTATGACTTTACGGGTATTCCAGAGGAGCGCTTAACACTCATCGGCGATGCTGATTCACCTATTCCATGGCCAACACTTTTAACCGGTATGATCTTTATTCAAATGTATTACTGGGGTACTAACCAAACAATTACGCAACGAGCCATGGCTGCTCCTAATGTTAAAGAAGCGCAAAAAGGTATATTTGCCGCAGCGGGAATTCGTTTTTTAATCGTCCCTGCCATTGTGGTATTACCGGGTATTATTTCGTTTAAACTTTACGGCGATATTGGCGACGCTGCTTATGGTCGAATTGTAGGTGATGTAATGCCAGCATGGTTAACCGGTGTGTTTGCAGCGGCAATGGCAGCCGCTGTACTCTCTACTTACAACAGCTTATTAAATTCAGCTACAGCACTATACGTGTGTGACATTCACGAAGCTTACTTTAATAAAGAGCCAAGTGTTGTAAAGCTAAGCGGTTACGTAACATTGCTACTAACAAGCTTAACACTGGTACTTGTACCAATTTACCAGCAAGCAGACAGTATTATTAACTTGCTACAGCAATTAAACGGCTTATTAAGTATGCCTATATTCTCAATTTTTGTAGTGGGCTTATTATTTAAAAATGTTGATGCACGTGCAGGTATTGCAGCAGTAATTTTAGGTGTTGTAATGTACGGCATGCTTACGTTTGCAAACTCACCACTACATACTGACATTCATTACATTCATTTAATGCCAATTACACTGATTGTATGTGTAGCTTTTGCATTGATAGTAAATAAAGTGGTATTTGGTTTGAATGCGCAGTGGGCAGGTAAAACACCGGCACTTGATGACGCAGGACAAGTACAAGTACAAAAATAGATTGTAAATAGTTTAAGCTGACAAAATCGGTCATGGGGCAACTCTGGCCGATTTTTTATATATATTAAAAGCAATAACAGAGCTTTAAAGTAAAGGTTAGTTTAATACCTTTTATTACAGTGGTACTTCCAGTGAGTTTATCTGACTATTTGCGATGTAAAGACTATCAAAACCTAATTTGTATGATATATACTATTATTGAGTGTCACCATCTGATAGATTGTGGCTCAAGCAAAGAGATACATTTAGTAAATAGTGTAGCTTACTAATTTTCGTTATATTTATAACTCACACAATGAACAAGAGGATAGGAAAATCATGGCCGACACTAAATCATTTTATCGATTAGACAGTGTAAACAGCACCGTTATTTTCGACTGCCAGAGCAAAACACCGGCGTTACTGTACTTTGGTAAACGCCTATCTGAGCAAACAACAGAAACAATGCTTACTCAGCTTGCTACCCGTCAAGAAGTAAAATGTGCCGTGGTTGAAGAAGCGCCTATTTCTCTATCTCCTTTATTAGGCGAAGGCTTTACTGGCGCGCCAGGGCTTGAGCTAGTAAATGATTCAATCGCATGGTCAGTTGGGCCAGAGCTTCAAGAAGTGCGTCAGCCTTCAAGTGCGACTGTTGAGTTTGTAAGTGTAGATAAGCTTCGTGGTATTGAAGTCGTGCACAGCATTACGCTTGACAATAACAGTGACGTACTAAGTGCACATACTGTATTAACTAATTTAGGTGACTCACCACTGGGCGTTAATTTTTGCGCCGCGCCAACATTTCAATTGCCAGATAGCGTAAGCAAAATAGTGAGCTTTGAAGGTCGTTGGTCAAACGAATTCCAGCGTCAATCTGTTGATTTAGTGCTTGGGAGCTTTGTACGTGAAAACCGTAAAGGCAAAACATCACACGATGTGTTTCCTGGTTTATTAGTGCATAACGAAAATGCAGGCGAGCAACACGGCGAATGTTACGGCTTTCATTTAGGTTGGAGCGGCAACAATAAACTACGCGCAGAGCTTCTAGCTGAAGGTCGTCGTTATGTACAAATGGGTGAGCTATTACTTCCTGGTGAGCTTACGCTTGCTAAAGGTCAAACGTATCAAAGCCCGAGCATTTATGGCTCGTTTTCAAGTGAAGGTTTTAGTGCGCTTTCTCGTAATTTCCATCGTTTTGTTAAAGCTAATTTACTTAGCCAAGCTCAACGTGAAAAAGCGCGCCCTGTGCATTACAACACGTGGGAAGGTATTTACTTTGATCACGACGTAGACACGCTTAAGCAACTAGCCGACAAAGTAGCGCCGTTAGGTATTGAGCGTTTTGTACTTGATGATGGCTGGTTTAAAGGCCGCCGTGGCGACAATGCAGGCTTAGGTGATTGGACAGTAGATTATAAAATCTACCCAGATGGTTTATCGCCAGTCATTGATCATGTTAATAGCTTAGGTATGGAGTTTGGTATTTGGTTTGAACCAGAAATGGTTAACCCAGATAGTGATTTATACCGCGCGCATCCTGATTGGGTTTTAGGCTCAGAAAATAACGAGCAGTTAAGCTTTAGAAATCAGCTAGTACTTGATTTAACGCGCTCTGAGGTTGTTGAGTACCTATACAAAGCGATTGACGATATTTTAGTTGAATACCCAACTATTAAGTACATTAAATGGGATATGAACCGCGATATTAACCATGCGGGTAATTTTGATGGCAAGCCTGCTGTGCATCAGCAAACATTGGCACTTTATCGTTTAATTGACCGTATTAAAGCGGCGCACCCTGGTCTTGAAATAGAAAGCTGTTCGTCAGGTGGTGCACGTGTAGATTACGGCGTACTTGCACACACAGATCGTGTATGGACGTCAGATTCAAACGATGCGCTTGATCGCCTTGAAATACAGCGTGGATGTTCTTTCTTTTTCCCATCGTCGGTTATGGGTGCACACGTAGGCCCACGCGATTGTCATATCACTGGGCGTAATGTAAGTATTGAAATGCGTGCTGCGGTATCAATGTTTGGCCACATGGGAATCGAAATGGACCCACGTGAACTGACCGATCACGAATACAATGCACTTAAAGCGGCAATAGCACTACACAAAGAGCATCGTGAGTTTATTCATGCTGCCGATTTATACCGCCTAGATAGCGACGATTTATCAATTAACTTTGGTTTAATTGATGCGCAAAAAACAAAAGCGTTATTTGCCTATAACAGCGTTCGCGAAACACCGCGTACAGCGCCTAATAAGCTTCGTTTTGTTGGCCTAGATGCCGATGCGCAGTACACACTTAATTTAGTGTGGCCGGTAAAATTTGAAGAGTATCGCCCATCTTCTATTGCTGCGGTAAATGGTCAAACATTTACCGGTGAAGCGCTAATGCAGTTTGGTTTACAAATGCCAATTTCATTCCCGCAAACATCGCTTATATTTGAGCTTAATAAAGCTTAAATTTAACTAAGAGAAGTAAAGGGCGAAAATCGCTTTTATGCTGCTCTATTGAGATATCAGAAGTCAGCTCTATATCGTTTAGAGCTGACTTTTTTATATCCTTAGTAAGCTAATTTAGTAAATTAACTTAGTAAACTCAAAAATATCGAAAATAGAGTGGTTACGCTTGCGCGTAATTTTGCTTATTACCCAACCAACGTTGAATTAGCGGGTCAACAACCTCTGGGTGTTGCTTAAGCATTTGCTGTGCAATCGGTCTAACTTGGTTGAGGATGTGCTTATCGCGGGTAAGATCGGCAATTTTAAACTCGGCTAACCCTGTTTGTTTTGTACCGAGTACTTCACCAGGGCCACGAATTTCTAAATCGCGCTCTGCTATCACAAAGCCATCGTTACTATCGCGTAGTACACCTAATCGCTTTTGAGCGGTATGAGACAGTGGTGCGTGGTATAAAAGCACGCAATGCGATGCAGTAGCGCCACGGCCAACTCGCCCACGTAACTGATGCAGCTGTGCTAAGCCTAAGCGCTCAGGGTTTTCTATAATGATTAAGCTCGCATTAGGGACATCTACACCAACTTCAATAACCGTCGTGGCAACTAAAACATGTATATTACCTGCCTTAAACTCGCTCATAATGGCTTGTTTTTCAGCTGATTTCATTCGCCCATGTACTAAGCCTACGTTTAGCTCTGGTAATGCTTCTTTTAACTGTAGTGCACTGTCTTCGGCGGCTTGGCATTGCAGTACTTCAGATTCATCAATAAGTGTACACACCCAATAAACTTGGCGGCCTTGCTCGTTACACGCTAATTTAACGCGGGCAATAATATCGTCTCTGCGAGTATCAGGAAGTGCCACTGTTGTGATTGGCGTACGCCCAGGTGGCAGCTCGTCAATCACAGAGGTTTCTAAGTCGGCATAGGCGGTCATGGCGAGTGTACGTGGAATGGGTGTTGCGGTCATGACTAGTTGATGAGGGTAACAATCACCAAACTTACCTTTTTCACGCAGTGATAAACGCTGGTGGACACCAAAGCGGTGTTGTTCATCAATAACGATAAGCACTAAGTTATTAAACTTAACTTCATCTTGAAATAAAGCGTGAGTACCTACAATCATTTGCGCTTCACCAGAGGCTATTTTTTCAAGTGTTGCTACGCGCTCTTTGCCTTTTGTTTTACCGCCAAGCCAAGCAACTGTTATACCTAGTTGATTAAACCACGTTGTAAAATTAACACCATGTTGCTCTGATAAAATTTCAGTAGGAGCCATTAAAGCGACTTGAAAGCCCTGCGCAATGGCTGTTAGTGCACTAAGTGCTGCTACTAGGGTTTTACCAGAGCCTACATCGCCTTGTACTAAACGCATCATGGGATACGCGTGTTGCATGTCACCTTTAATGTCAGCAACTACGCGGCTTTGCGCATTTGTGGGTGCAAAAGGAAGTTGCTCTAAAAATTGGCTTTCTAATGTGTTTACCGGATTTAATGCCACGGCTTTAACTTGTTGCCCTTGCTCTCGTACTTTTAATAAGCTGAGGTTTTGAGCAAGTAACTCCTCAAATACAAGGCGCTGTTGAGCAGGGTGAGTACCTTGCTCTAATGCAGCTACATCAACATTATTTGGTGGGCGGTGCAGTAATAATAAGGCGTCACTTAGCGGCATATTTGATGGCTGCCACTGTGAAGGCAGTAGTTCTTCTACTGAGTATTTATTTAGTAAATCAATAGCCTGTTCGCTTAAAGCTCTAATCGATAGTTGCTTTAAGCCTTCGGTTGTTGAATAAACGGGCGTTAATGTTGTCGCTACCGGCTGCTCGTTAGAGGTATCGCTGATGCTGTATTCAGGATGACTCATTTCAAAGCCAACACGGCCACGGCGCACTTCACCAAAACAACGTATTATTTTACCAGCGCTAAATGCGTTTTTTTGTGCAGCGGTAAAATTAAAAAATCGTAGTGTTAGCCTGCCAGTACCATCATTGATTTGGCAAACAAGCATGCGCCTTTTTCCAAACGTGATTTGGCTTGTTTCAATTGTTGCTTCAACACTCACGTGGCTATGTAGTGACAACTCATTAATCGCGTATAAGCGAGTGCGATCTTCATAGCGAAGTGGCAAATGAAAAAGCATATCTTGCACAGTTAAAATACCTAGCTTTAACAAACGCTCAGCCATTTTTGGGCCGACCCCTTTGAGCTCTGTAATTGGGTATTGATTTAAGCTAGGTTTAGACAAATTATATCAATCTTATTATTTGTGAATAAGTTAAGTGTACTTACAGAGCTTTAGTCCATCAAGTATGTTTTAAAGCTTGCCAAAATTGCTCGTCAGCGACTATTTCGCCGTTTTCATCAAGTGCAGGATAAGGTAATTTTTTTTGTTTACACTGCCTTGCGATAATAGGGTGGCAGCCTTCAAAGTAAAGTGGATGTTTAACTTCGGCGCTCAACATATCTCTATTATATAAACCAGCCAGCTCGCGTTGGCGCTGTGCTTCAAACAATATTAGCGCAGCAGCAACTGAAACATTTAGTGATTGCACCATGCCTTGCATTGGAATAATAATATTTTGATCGGCATATTCTAGGGCTTTTTCTGATATCCCTGTTTTTTCTTGTCCAACAATAATAGCCGTTGGCTTGGTGTAATCTACTTCTCTAAAATCAACGGCATCTTCTGATAAGTGAGTCGCTAATATTTGTATTTCTGGGTTGCGTTCACGCATTGCAGTAACTGCATCATCAATATTTCTATGTAAGTGCGTCTCTAGCCAGTTTTTACTGCCACCTGAGGTATTATTTGTTAGCCATTTTTGCTTTTCAGGCCATACAGCATGTACGTGATGACAACCAACCGCATCAGCACTTCGTACTATTGCAGATAAGTTATGGTGTTTGTGCACGTCTTCTAAGCACACGGTTAAGTCTGTTTGACGGCGCGAAAGTACGTCTTCGATTCTTTGATAGCGAGTTTGCTGCATGGTTATCCTCTTTTTTCGGCAATTATACGAGATTTTTGCAGTTAAGGCATTACCGTACGGCTAATTGGATTTTGTAGAGAAATAAGAGTTTCTGTTGATTGAATGGCTTCTATTGCCTGTATTTTATTAATCAGCACATCTTGTAAGTGATCAATAGATTTTGTCATTACCTTTATAAATATACTGTAGTTACCTGTTGTGTAATAAGCCTCTACCACTTCCTCCAATGCTTCTAGCTTTATAAGTGTTTGTGGGTAATCACGTGCGTTATTTAAATTAATACCTATAAAACAACACACATCGTAGCCTAGCTGTTTAGTATTAATCGTTAATTGGGTGCCTGTAATGATTCCTGCTTGCTTCATTTTTTCAATTCTTACGTGAATTGTCCCAGCGCTTACATTAAATCTTTTTGCTAATTCGGCGTACGCAGTACGAGCATTTTCCATTAATGCATGAAGTATCTGTTTATCGAGATTATCGATTAAATAATTTTCCATTATATTTTTCTCATAAAATTATTGAATATATGATTTTTATACCACTTAATTGATGATTTTAATATGTTAAGGCTATTTTTATTGTGGGATGTTGAATTAATTCATCAAATCGTTACATTAACCTCATTAAAGGCGCTCGTTAGGGCGCTTTTTATCAATTAAGCAAGTAACAATAACTGGGAATGAGGCCAATTATTATGAGTTCACACTATGTGCAGCAACAGCAGCAAATAAGTAAAGTTAAGCAATTTTTTTCACAGCAACTAGAAACCCAACTTGGGCTGGTTGAGGTTCAAGCCCCTATTTTGGCTAAAGTAGGTGACGGCACGCAAGATAACTTAAGCGGCCATGAAAACGCAGTTGCTGTAAATGTAAAAGCGATTACAGATAGCCGCTACGAAGTGGTGCATTCATTGGCTAAGTGGAAACGTAAAACACTAGCAACTTATGGCTTTGGTGTTGGTGAGGGTATTTATACTCAAATGAAAGCTTTGCGCCCAGATGAAGATTCATTAAGTCCTATTCATTCTGTATATGTTGATCAATGGGATTGGGAAAAAGTAATTAACGAAACCACAGAGCGTTCGCTGGCAACACTAAAGCAAACTGTTCAATCTATTTATAAAGGGATAAAAGAGACGGAAGCTTTTGTAAGAGAGTCTTATGGTTTGACGCCTTTTTTACCGGACGACATTAAGTTTGTGCACAGTGAAGAGTTACGTAAAATGTACCCTGACTTTAGCGCTAAACAACGCGAAAAAGCCATTGCACAAGAATATGGTGCTGTATTTTTAATTGGTATTGGTGGCGCGCTTGGTGATGGCAAAATCCATGATGTAAGAGCCCCAGATTACGATGATTGGTCTACGCCGACATGCGAGCAATACATGGGTTTAAATGGTGATATTTTAGTATGGAACCCAGTACTTGAAGACGCTTTTGAAATTTCATCAATGGGTATACGCGTAAGTCCTGAGGTGTTAAAAGCGCAGTTAAGGGTTACTGGAGATGAAGACCGCTTAGAGTTTGATTGGCATAAAGCGCTACTACAAAGTAAATTTCCGCAAACAATTGGCGGTGGAATAGGGCAGTCGCGCTTGGCTATGCTCTTGCTACAAAAGCAGCATATTGGCCAAGTACAAGTGGGTGTATGGCCGCAGCAAACACATGCTGAGGTAAGCGGTTTACTTTAAATGTGAATAAATTTGAGTGCTCAATAGAGCACTCAGTTATTAGCTTGTTTTGAACTCTATTTCAATTTTGTTATTCAAAAGTTTAACGTTGCACGGAGGGTAATTGCGGATTGTTTTGAGTACTTTATCAAAAATATGAATCTCTACACCTGAATGCAAAACAGAATTTACCGCTAAATTAGCGTCGTTAAGTAAATCGTGTAAGTCGTGATCTAAGTTTGAAAGACGTTTTTCTAATTGCTCTGCCTGCTCACAATAATGCTTTTGAGTAGCACCAATTTTAGTAATTAATAGTTTTTTCTTTTCGGCATCCTTCACTAAATCAGTTTTTTCTAGTGCTGCTTGCAACGTGTCTAGCTGTGCATCTGTTTTAGCTAAGTCTTTAAAGCAATTATCAGTATCAGCGGTTATTTCGGCGCCAGAAGCCGCTAGGTTAATAATCATTTTAGCGCCTGATTCATTCCCTATTTCGCCAGCAATGAGGGTCGTTGCATCGAGTATTTCGCCACCAAATATTTTACCCTTAGGTAAGTCGGATTGACCAACTTGCAGTAAGCGTTTAGCTTTCATTACACAGTGGCTTGTTTGGCGATCAATAAAAATATTATTTGCTTCTAGGTAGCAATACTGTGAATGGGATACGTGAATATCACCTCGTGCAATAAGCTTACAAGACAGTGATTGTTCATCGGCTTTTTGATGGCCAATAATGCCTTGTTTAACGGTGATGTTTCCGCCTGCGGTAAGCTCTCCTGATTCAACAGTGCCAAATATAGTAATATCGCCTTTGGCTGTTACTTTCATTCCAGGGTCTATATTGCGGGTAACAATAACACTTCCTTGAAAGTCAATGTGGCCGCTTTTTACGTTTACATCTGAAATGGTAAAAATATCGTCGACACGCATACCATTATTAATTTCAACCGGAACACCTGCAATAGTAGAGACTAGTTCAAGCGGATTTAGCTTTGATATTTCGGTGCCTTCGCCTGCTACTAATTGTTTATTTTCTCCGGGTTTTGCGGGCAGTATGTCACCTATTACGGTGAAGCCTTCTTTACCAGGGGTTGCTGGTTGTTGGCGAATAAGCACAGAGCCTGGCTCTACGCTTGCAAGCTTGCCAAAGTCGCGCATATCCACGCTGCCATCTTCTTTGAGCTTGGGGGTTTTTAAACGGTCTTTTAAAGTCTCTACGGTTGTTATTAGTTTAGTGGCCAAACCATCACTTGGTAGTCTGCCTTTAGCTAATACTCCCTTAACGACAGAACCCGCTGTATGTTCAAACTGTTTTTGCAGTAGCAACTCTAAAAATGCTTGCTTATAGCCACGCACAATTCCTGCTTTAACGAGTTGTTTTTTTGCATCTTCTAAACTTAATAATTTTCCGCCTTGGGCAAGGGTTAGCTCGCCAATGGCCAACATTTTATCGTCGCTAATTGTTACATTTAAAGTGGCATTGTGTTTTGTTGCTACAACCAGAGTGTGTTGTGTGTTTTCGTTTTTAAAAAAATCATTAATAGCGTCATGATCTATTTTGCAGTCGCAAAAAGCTGACTTTTCGAGAGCCTCTAAAATAAATGCAGCGCTGGGAGGAATATGTTCTTTTACATCAAGTAAAACATTTCCATTGTTGGCAAGCTTAAACACGAGTTAATCCTTTTTTACTACTTAAGTTAAGTTTGTTTTTTAAAACACAACTACAGATTGCTAGAAATTTACATTTGAGTCAAGAAGTCACAGAGAACGAAGTGCTAAGAGGGAAAAAAAGGCTATAGAGAGGCTCTATAGCCTGTAATACTTAATTGGTAGAAGGAAGTTCCATTATTCCATCTATTTCAACTTGTGCACCTTTTGGAAGTGCACGAACACCTAATGCAGCTCTCGCTGGGTAAGGTTGCTTAAAGTATTGGCTCATCACTTCATTTACAGTAGCGAAGTTAGATAAATCAGTTAGATAAATATTTATTTTCACTAAATCTTGAATTTGCCCGCCAGCTTCTTCACATACCGCAGTGATATTTTTAAATACCTGATGCGTTTGCTCACTAAAGTCTTCTGAAATCATTTCCATCGTTTCTGGCACTAATGGAATTTGACCAGATAAATAAACAGCGGTGCCTACTTTAACTGCTTGGCTGTAAGTGCCAATGGCAGCAGGTGCTTTGTCGGTAGAGATAAATGCTTTATTCATGTGTTTCCTATTTTACTTTTTACGATAGACTTTTTGTACATCAGGCATAACGCGAATGCGGCGCATAATGTTAGCAACGTGGATACGGTTTTTAACGGTAACCCCTAAATCTATCACGTATAAATTACTTTCTTTTTCATCGGTGGTTATTTCTACAATATTGGCTTGGGTTGTAGTAACAACATTGGTTAATTTAGCCAGAGCCCCCTGATGATTAATAATTTCAACTCTCAGAGCTGCAATATATTCTTTCTCTGGGTTATCGTCCCATTTTACAACTAAGTATTTAGAGCGCTCATTTTCCCAGCCACGGATGTTTTTACATTCTTGGCGGTGAACGGTCAGGCCCTTACCTTGGCTTACATGAGCTGTAATAGCATCGCCAGGTACAGGTCGGCAACACTTGGAGTAATTAACTAGCATGCCCTCAGTACCAATAATGGTCGCTTTGGCTTGGCTGGTAATATCAGTTAAGTCGTCACTGTCATTTTGTAACAGGCGTTTGGCAATTAACATGCTCATTAGGTTACCAGAGCCAATTTCTACAAGTAATTCAAGAAGCGTTGTTAGTTCGTGCTCCTCAAGTACTCTCGCTATATTTTCATCAGCAATGCTATCTAGTTTGTTTTCACCTAATGCTGAATCAAGTAAGCGGCGCCCTAAAAGCATAGCTTCTTCATGATGCTGGCTTCTAAGGTAGTTACGAACGCCCAAACGCGCTTTACCAGTAACAATAAAGTTTAGCCATGTTGCATTAGGGTGAGCGCCTGAGCTTGTTATTATTTCTATAGTTTGCCCTGTATCTAAGGGCCTACTTAAAGGGTGCGGCTTGCGATTAACGCGAGCGCCTACGCAGGTGTTGCCTACATCTGTATGCACGGCATAAGCAAAATCGACTGCGGTAGCACCCATTGGTAGCTCAACAATACGCCCATCTGGTGTAAATACGTAAATTTCTTCTGGGAATAGCTCAGTTTTTACATTTTCAATAAATTCAAATGATGAACCCGCACTTTGCTGAAGCTCTAATAAGCTCTGCATCCACTGGCGAGCACGTTGCTGCGAAGTATTACCTGCGCCATCACCTGCTTTTTTATACATCCAATGCGCCGCTACACCTTTGTCGGCCATATGATCCATATCATGAGTACGAATTTGAATTTCAACAGGTATACCGTGAGGACCAACTAATGAAGTATGAAGCGATTGGTAACCATTTGTTTTTGGTACTGCAATATAATCTTTAAAGCGTGTTTCAATAGGTTTATAAAGACTATGAGCTACACCTAATACACGATAACACGTATCCATAGAGTCAACTGCAATTCTAAACGCGTAAATATCCATAACTTCGTTAAATAGCAGTTCTTTATTAAGCATTTTTTTATAAATACTATATAAATGTTTTTCACGGCCTGACACAGTTGCTTTAATGCCTGATTCTTCAAGACGTGCTTCTATTTCATGTTGGATATTAGTGATAACTTCTTTGCGATTACCGCGTGCTTTAGCAACTTCCGATTTAAGTGCGCGATGACGCATAGGATATAAAGCTTGAAAACCTAAGTCTTCAAGTTCATTTTTAATATCGTGAATACCTAAGCGGTTTGCAATTGGTGCGTAAATTTCTAGTGTTTCACGCGCTATTCTGCGGCGCTTATCTGGGCGCAATGCGCCTAAAGTACGCATATTGTGTGTTCTATCAGCAAGCTTGATTAAAATGACTCGAATATCCTGAGTCATTGCCATAATCATTTTGCGGTAGTTTTCAGCTTGGAATTCTTTTTTATCTTTAAAGCTAAGCTTATCGAGCTTACTCACACCTTCAACTAGCTCTGCAACAGTTTCGCCAAATATCTCGGCTAAATCTTGTTGACTAAAATCAGTATCTTCAATTACATCATGCATTAGCGCGGCCATGAGCGTTTCATGGTCAAGATGCATGCCTGCAAGAATTTGGGTTACTTCTACTGGGTGCGTTATGTAAGGTTCGCCACTCGAGCGAGTTTGTCCTTCATGGGCCTCTCGGGCTACCACGTAAGATTTTTGAACCAGCTCTACATCAGCAGCGGGCAAGTATTCTGAGATTTTCTTTTTAAGACCTTCAAAAAGATACATTCACACTCCAATGTTCTAGGGCCTGTTGACCTTTCAGGATTAAAATTTGTTCAATCTAGGGGCGATTTAATTGTG
>NZ_JACJDN010000150.1:0-7387 GCF_014163565.1 Pseudoalteromonas sp. SR45-5
ATGAAACACGATCCCCGTTACAACACCCATAATAATACGTGCGCCCATAGTAACGGTACGCAGCGGGCCAAATATAAACGAGAGCGCCACCAGCAGCATTACCGCTACAGATACAGGCTGCATAAGCTTACGCCACAGAGCGAGCTCGTAGGTACTGGTGTCTTGTTCGTTTTGCTCTAAGTAAGTTAAATACGACCAAAGCCCAGTAAATGAAAGTGACTCTGGTTTTACCGAAACAACCCCTAACTTTTCAGCGGTCAATTGTGAAGGGTAAAACTCTTCTGGTAGTTGCTCTGTTGTGGTTTTTTCGCTCGTAATAATAACCTTATTTACATCACGAAGTAGCCAGCCTTCTTTTCGGCTCAGTGCATCTTTTGCTTTAGTGATTTGGGTAAGCTCTAACGATTTGTCAAAGTGGTACATGTGTACCCCGTTGAGCCTGCCGTTTTCGTCAACATCTTCAATATTAATAAAATTGCTGCCGTCTTTAGCCCATACACCTTTTTGTGTGTTAAATACATCGCCGCCATGTATTGCTTGGTTACGCATTTCTTTGGCGTGTAATTGCGCTTCAGGTGCACCCCATTCGCCAAGTGCCATCATGCATACAGCCATAAATATAGCCGTTTTCATTACAGAGCCAATTATTTGTAAGCGCGACATACCAGCCGCTTGCATCACTACCAGCTCACTGTTTGAGGCAAGTGCCCCCAACCCCGTTAAGCCACCAATTAGCGCAGCCATCGGAAAAAACACCACTAAATCGCCAGGTATTGTGTAAAGCGTGTAAAGCATTGCGGTCATTAAATCGTAACTGCCACGCCCTACCGACTTTAGCTGGTCGATAAACTTAATTAAGGTGCTAATACCAACAAGTACCAACAATGCAAAGCCGGTAGTTTGTAAAATACTGCGGCCTAAATACCAATCAAGCGTTTTCATCATGAGCCTAACTCCCGCTTAGTTACAACGGCTTTAAGCCAAGCGCCCAGCGGCCGCCCTTTTATAATTAATAATCCACCTATAAACAAGGCACTTAGGTGAATCCACCACAAGCCAATTGAAGGCGGAATTTTGCCATCTTCAACTGCAAATTTAGCGGCATTTAGTAAAATAAAATAGCCTAAGTACAAGCTTATAGCAGGCACTAGTTTTGCAAATTTACCTTGGCGAGGATTAACCACACTTAGCGGTACTGCCAGTAAGGTAAGTAACGGAATTGATAATGGAATAGCGAGTCGCCACTGCCATTGAGCAATAGATTCAGGAGTTTTAATGGCGAGTAATTGATTAGTAGGCACAGCCTCTAATTTACGGCGTTGATGCTCTATTTCTTGTTCTCGTATTTGTACGCTGTAACCATCAAATTCTGTTAAGTTAAGTGCAGGCGTTGTGCCATCTGTTTCGTAACGTTTACCGTCTGTTAGCACGAGCTGTTGCTCACCATTTACGGCTTCAACCACAACACCTTGCTCTGCATATACTAAGCGCGCTAGGTTGCCTTTTTCGCTATCGGGTAACTGTGCAACAAATACCTTATTGAGCTCTTTGCCACCCTTTTCAATATTATGAATAAACACCACGGCTTTTTCGTTACCGGTTTCTTGGAACCGCCCAGCTCTGAGTGCGGATAACCCCGCATCGGCTTTGGCTTGTTCTTTTAATTGATACTCTTGCTCGCTTGCCCACGGCGCAATATACATAGTCAGTGCTGCGGCTAATATAGCAAGCCCTACACTTGATATAAGTGTTACGCGCACAACATACCATTCACTTACGCCACAGGCTTTAAGTACGGTCATTTCGCTATCGGCGTAAATACGGCTGTAGGCTAAAATAATGCCTAAAAATATACTCAGCGGAAGTATTAGCGAGGCTAGTTGTGGAAGTTTTAGTGCAATCATCGATAGCACTAATTTAGCAGGAATGCTGCCCTCAGAGGCATCACCTAAAATACCAACTAACTTTTGTGACAAAAATATTGTCATCAAAGTTAAAAATACGGCGACCTGCGATTTTAAAACCTCAGCGGTCAAATAACGGAAAATTAGCAATGCTCGCCCCTGTTAAACATGGAATTTCACTACGATAGTGAGAATTGAATAGTTAAATAGCTATTTTACCCAATTAATACCGGCAAATAGGCTATTATTATAAGCCATCAAAATTAATTATCCTACCTAAGTGCACGATATAATGTTGCATTAGTAGCCCTTAAGCATATAAAGTTCAATTACACAGTAAGAGTCTAACAAAATCAGCTAAAATAAGAATTATCCTTACATAAGTTACGTAGATAAGACTAGAAAATACTTTTTTAGCCCCAACTTAGTAACTTAAACGACTCAAAACCAGGAGTAACAATGGAATTTAACGTAAAAAGTGGTAGCCCAGAAAAACAGCGCAGCGCATGTATTGTGGTTGGCGTTTACGAGCCACGTAGGTTATCCCCCATTGGTGAACAACTCGATAAAATTAGTGATGGTTATATCTCTAATTTACTTCGCCGTGGCGATTTAGAAGGTAAGCCAGGCCAAGTTTTATTATTGCATCATGTACCTAATGTATTAAGCGAGCGCATATTGCTTGTTGGTTGTGGTAAAGAGCGTGAGCTTGATGATAAGCAATATAAACAAATCATTTCTAAAACTATTAATACCTTAAACGAAACGGGCTCTATGGAAGCAGTCTGCTTTTTAACAGAGCAACACGTTAAAGGTCGCGACACCTACTGGAAAGTACGTCAGGCAGTTGAGACAACGCAAGACTGCTTATATACGTTCAACCAACTGAAAAGTAAAAAAGTAGACCCTCGCCGTCCACTGCGTAAAATGGTGTTTAACGTACCAACACGACGCGAACTAACTATTGGCGAAAGCGCTATTGAGCATGGTTTAGCCATTGCAGCAGGTAGTAAGCTATGTAAAGACGTAGCTAATATGCCACCAAATATTTGTAATCCTGTGTACTTAGGTGAACAAGCACAAGAGCTGGCAACTGATTTTGACAACATCACTGTTGATCTTATTGACGAAAAGCAAATGGCAGAACTTGGTATGAATTCTTACCTAGCTGTTGGCCGAGGTAGTGATAACGAATCGATTATGTCGATTATTAACTACAAAGGCGCCGCTGATGACCAAGCCCCTATTGTACTTGTTGGTAAAGGTCTAACGTTTGATTCAGGCGGTATTTCATTAAAACCAGGCGAAGGCATGGACGAAATGAAATACGACATGGGCGGAGCAGCAGGTGTTATTGGGGCAATGCGTGCACTTGCACAAATGCAATTGCCGATTAACGTTATTGGTGTTTTAGCGGGTTGTGAAAACATGCCTGGCTCAAATGCGTATCGTCCAGGTGATATTTTAACAACAATGTCAGGGCAAACAGTTGAAGTATTAAACACCGACGCTGAAGGCCGCTTAGTATTATGTGACGCACTAACATATGTTGAACGCTTTAATCCAGATACGGTTATTGACGTAGCAACGCTAACTGGCGCGTGTATTGTAGCCCTTGGCGCGCATGCTACTGGTTTACTATCAAACCATAACCCACTTGCGCACGATTTATTAAAAGCGTCTGAGCAAAGTGGCGACCGTGCATGGCAGTTACCGTTATGGGATGACTATCAAGATCAACTAGAAAGCCCATTTGCTGACTTTACGAACTTAGGTGGACGCTCTGCGGGTACTATTACTGCGGCATGTTTCTTATCTAAATTTACTAAAAAGTATAATTGGGCACATTTAGATGTTGCCGGTACAGCGTGGCGCAGTGGCGCTAAAAAAGGCGCAACGGGCCGTCCTGTTCCTATGCTTACTCAGTATTTATTAAATCGAGCGGGTGTAAGCGAAGCTACGCACGATTAATAATCTATTTAGCTATTTATAAGGCGCCATTTGGCGCCTTATTTATTTGTGTATTAATTGAAGCAAACCCCGTTATATGGCAAAATCTGCCTCTTAATTTGTGTATATCAATTTGGTATACATTCAATGTCATGGGAAACCCCGATACAATGAACATGAACGCTAAATTTTTCGTTCTAAAGCAACAAGATGAGTCTAAAGCGAAGGCTGACGATCATTTTGCATTGGCAGCTCAAATTGCGGCCGATCAGTATCGAAATGGGCAGCGTGTGTTTATTTGTGTTAACGATAACGAAGCAGCCTGTGCCATTGATGAAATAATTTGGGCATTCGATCCAGATAGTTTTGTGCCACATAATTTACAAGGTGAAGGCCCTAAAGGCGGCGCACCTGTAGAAATTGGTATTACGCCACCTGTTGGCAATCGTAAAGTTTTAATTAACTTGGCTACTCAGTTACCGGATTATATTCGTCGGTTTAACCAAGTTTTTGATTTTGTACCCGTAGAACCAGCTGCTAAGCAAGCAGCCCGCGAGCGTTTTAAAAAGCTACGCCAACTCGGTGCCAATCTCACCACGCAAGATATTAATAGCTAGCCAATCAGGCAAACTAACCAACTAATTTAAGTACTTATTTAAGGTTCTGTGTAATGGATAAAACCTACAATCCGCAAGATATTGAACAGTCTCTATATCAAGACTGGGAACAAAAAGGCTACTTTAAGCCATCTGGCCAAGGCGTACCATATTCAATTATGATCCCGCCGCCAAATGTCACTGGTAGCTTACACATGGGCCACGCCTTCCAAGATACAATAATGGATACCCTAACGCGTTTTAAACGTATGCAAGGTAACAACACATTATGGCAAGTAGGTACTGACCACGCAGGTATTGCAACGCAAATGTTGGTTGAGCGTAAACTGCATGCCGAAGAAGGCAAAACACGCCACGATTTAGGCCGCGAAGATTTTATTAATAAAATCTGGGAATGGAAAAAAGAATCTGGCGGTACTATCACTAAGCAGCTTCGTCGCCTTGGCGCATCGGTTGATTGGGATCGTGAACGCTTTACCATGGATGATGGTTTATCTGAAGCTGTTAAAGAAGTGTTTGTACGCCTCCATAAAGAAAACCTAATTTACCGAGGCAAGCGCCTAGTAAACTGGGATCCAAAATTACACACGGCTATTTCTGATCTTGAAGTTGAAAACAAAGACAAGCAAGGCCACATGTGGAACTTACGTTACCCATTAGCTGATGGCGTTACAACACAAGACGGAAAAGACTACATAGTAGTAGCAACAACACGTCCTGAAACCATGTTGGGTGACTCGGGTGTTGCAGTAAATCCTGATGATGAGCGCTACACAGATTTAATCGGTAAAGAGATTTTATTACCCATCGTTAATCGTCGTATTAAAATTGTTGCTGACGAACACGCCGATAAAGATAAAGGCACGGGCTGTGTAAAAATAACCCCAGCGCACGACTTTAACGATAACGAAGTGGGCAAGCGTCATCAAATGCCTATGATCAACATTTTCGATAAAGACGCCGCTATTCTTACCCAAGGTGAAACATACACCTTTGACGGTAAAGAGCTTGAGTTTGATGCACCAATACCTGAGCGCTTGCACGGCCTAGATCGTTTTGCTGCTCGTAAAGCAATTGTGGCAGAATTTGAAGAACTAGGTTTACTTGAAAAAATTGAAGACCATGGTTTAACGGTTCCTTACGGCGATCGCTCTGGTGTGGTAATTGAGCCACTGCTTACCGACCAATGGTATGTACGTGTTGCACCACTTGCTGAACCTGCAAAAGACGCTGTTAAAAACGGCGACATTCAATTTGTACCTAAGCAATACGAAAACATGTACTTCTCGTGGATGAACGACGTACAAGATTGGTGTATTTCACGCCAGCTTTGGTGGGGTCACCGCATTCCAGCTTGGTACGACAGTGAAGGCAATGTATTTGTTGGTCGCGACGAAGCCGAAGTACGCCGTGAAAACAACATTGCAGATAACGTAACACTAAGCCAAGACGAAGACGTACTTGATACGTGGTTCTCGTCAGCACTTTGGACTTTCTCTACACAAGGTTGGCCTGAAAATACCGATGATTTAAAAACCTTCCATCCGTCTGACGTGCTGGTAACTGGTTTTGATATTATTTTCTTCTGGGTTGCGCGCATGATTATGATGACGCTGCACTTTGTGAAAGACGAAAATGGCAAACCACAAGTTCCGTTTAAAACCGTGTATGTAACGGGCTTAATACGTGATGACAATGGCGATAAAATGTCTAAGTCAAAAGGTAACGTACTTGACCCACTAGACATGATTGACGGCATTGAACTTGAAGACCTAGTACAAAAACGTACTGGTAACATGATGCAGCCAAAACTTGCCGCTAAAATTGAAAAAGATACGCGTAAAGTATTTGCAGGCGGTATTGAGGCACACGGCACCGACGCCCTTCGCTTTACACTTGCTGCAATGGCATCTACCGGTCGTGATATTAACTGGGACATGAACCGCCTTGAAGGTTACCGTAACTTCTGTAATAAATTATGGAACGCGAGCCGTTACGTATTAATGAATACAGAAGAGCAAGACTGTGGTTTTGCCAACGATGCACAAAAAGAGCTTTCATTAGCTGACCGCTGGATTTTAGGTCAATTTGAGTCAACAGTTAAAACATACACTGAGCACCTTGATAACTACCGCTTTGACTTAGCTGCTAATACGCTTTACGAATTCACTTGGAACCAGTTCTGTGATTGGTACTTAGAGCTAACTAAGCCGGTATTATTTAAAGGTAATGAAGCGCAGCAACGTGGTACACGTAATACACTTATTACCGTACTTGAAAGCTTACTGCGTTTAATGCACCCAATGATGCCGTACATCACTGAAACGATTTGGCAACGTGTTGCACCTCTTGCAGGCCTTGAAACAACAAACACCAGCATTATGGTTCAGCCGTTCCCTGTATATAATGAAGCAAGCGTTGATGCTAAAGCGATGGACGACTTAGAGTGGGTTAAACAATTCATTTTAGCTATTCGTAACATTCGTGGTGAAATGGATATTAGCCCAAGTAAACCGCTTAGCGTATTACTTGCTAATGCATCAAGCGACGACGTGCGCCGTATTGAAGAAAACAAATCATTTTTAGCATCACTTGCAAAAATTGAAGAGTTTACAATGCTTGAAAACAAAGACGACGCACCTGCATGTGCAACGTCTTATGTTGGCAACCTTGAGATCATGATCCCAATGGCGGGCTTAATTGATGTAGAAGCCGAGCTTTCACGTATTAATAAGCAACTCGAAAAAGCAGAAAAAGGCCTAGCACAAGTGCAAAACAAACTCGCTAACGAAAAGTTTGTTAATAACGCACCTGAAGCGGTACTTGCTAAAGAAAATGCAAAACTGGCTGAGTTTAGCGATGCTAAAACTAAGCTACTTGAGCAAAAAACTAAAATAGAAAGTTTATAAGCTTTCA
>NZ_JACJDN010000151.1:0-7330 GCF_014163565.1 Pseudoalteromonas sp. SR45-5
TGTAATGTATATTTTATACTAAAATTTAAGCTCATAAATTAATTGAGATTATAATGCGCCTACTACTTACTTTATTACTAGTTACTTTAAGTGGCTTTGCTGTAGCAGAAGAAGAAAAAACAGAACTACCACCGGTAGACCCCGCTTACAATGCTGAGCATCCTATGGCTTTGGTTAATCAAGGCTCATCTATAATTGCGATTAACTTACCTAGTTATAATTCTCCAGATGATGTGCAAGTTGTTTATAAAATAGGAAACCCCGATGTCGCACTCTTAAACTTTGTTAGAAATGCTGAGCTAATCACGGTTAAGCCACAAGCGTTTAATATTCAACATTTAATGCGTGGTGAAGAAATTACGATTATTGCCGATATTTACGAGGGTGATTATCAACAAGGTGGTAGTTTAATTTACTCAAAAAAAGAGCTTGAACTGAGTAAGCAACTGTATGCCAGAGAGCTAAAAGATTTAAGTGAATCATCGCAATGGCAAGATTACGACATGATTAATCTAGGCGGTACTGAGCATATTTATATTCATAAAATTCAACAAGCGCCGAGCTATAACCATCTTATTTTTGTTGATTTAGTTAATGCATGTATGCAAAAGCTTCGTACCTCAAAACGTGTCCCAGCTGAAAATGAGCTTACCTATAAATTTATTAACTGCGGCACCCTTAAACCACTTTATTACAATGCTGATGATTTTAGAAAGTAAAAGGGTGAGAATACTGATGTTCAATTATTTTAATATTTAGGCATAAAAAAAGGCCCTTTCGAGCCTTTGGATTAACTTTGGAATAGTTAAAAATTTTTAAATTAGGTAAGCGTTAATAGCTGTGGAGCAACGCTATGATAGTCAACAGCCATAGCAATGCTTAACGCTGTAATATTAATAATTGAAAATGCGAACACTTTACGTGCCCAGCTACTCATATCAATATTACGACGATAACCACGTAGCGCCATTAGCAACCACCAAAAGCTGGTAATACAAGCAACAGCCATAAAAGCAGCACCTGTGTAGCCAGTAATTGGCAGTAACATCACCACTAATGCGTATACAGCAATGTAAAGTACGATATGGCGCTTTGCTTTATCAATACCTTGCGCTACTGGTAATACAGGAATACCTGCAGCTTGGTAATCTTTAAAGCGAAAAATAGCGATGGCGTAAGAGTGCGGCATTTGCCACAAGCTAAACATAACTAGCAGTATTAATGCGCCCATATCGAACTGCCCTGTTACGGCGCAGTAACCTACTACTGGCGGGACAGCGCCAGAAAGGCTACCTACAAAAGTGCCGTATACTGAGTTGCGTTTCATGTAGAGGCTATAAACCCCTACATAAATTACGTAGCCAAAGGCTGCAAAAAATACCGCGGCTTGAGTGGTGTAGGCGATAAGTAAACCAAAGCCCACAACACCCAATAAAATACCGTGACTAAGTGCAGCAAAGGCCGACATTTCGCCCGTTACTGTAACCCGCGTACGAGTACGTGCCATGGCCACATCTATGTCTCTATCTATAACATTATTGATAGCGCAACCTGATGCAACCACTAGCGACAAACCAATTAATGTGGCAATCATTAACCATGGGTCTATATCACCGCGCGAGGCAAGTAAAAACCCGCCCGCTACGCTGATCAAATTGCCCATAATAATACCCGGCTTTGTCACTGATAAATAACGACGAAACATCTTCAACTCCTAGTACATCATCATTGCGTTAGATTCATAAATGATCCAAACAGATAACCCAACAACCATTACGATGATCAGAGCACTGAATAGGAATGAAAAAGTACTTGCACGGCCATCTTCGGTGGTAAAATTAAGGTGTAAAAAGTATTTTAAATGCACCCAAATTTGTACGATTGCTAAAGTAACAATGCTCCAAAGCGTTGTTGCTTTTGAGAAGTCACCTTCCATTACCATGTAAAACGGTATAGCAGTTAAAATTACCGATAGCACAAAGCCAATTAAGTAAGTTTTAACACTGCCATGAGATTCATCATGATGATCACTTTGCGTTTGCTTTAACGCATGCGTTTCGCTGTGGCTCATTACATTGCTCCCATTAAATAAACAACGGTAAATACACAAATCCAGACAATGTCTAAGAAGTGCCAAAATAGGCTTAAGCAGCTTAAACGCGTTACGGTTGCTTTACCTAAGCCGCGTTTAGCAACTTCAATCATCATTATGGTCATCCAAATTAGACCCGCTGTTACATGTAAACCATGTAAGCCAACTAATGAGAAAAACGATGTTAAAAAGGCACTTTGTTGTGGACCATTGCCATGCACAATTAGGTGATGAAATTCGTATACTTCCATACCAATAAACACAGCACCTAAACAAAACGTAACAAATAACCAAGTCAGTGTTAGTACCTTTTTTTGCCCTTGAGCGGCAATCATGGCAAAACCAAAAGTAATACTACTAATCAGTAGTGCTGCAGTTTCTACTGCTACAAAGTCGAGTTCAAAAATATCTTTACCCGATACGCCACCGGCTGTGTTCATAAATAATACAGCGTAAGTGGCAAAAAACGAGGCAAACAGTAGGCAATCGGTCATTAGGTATAACCAAAAACCAAATACGGTATCACCCGAAGTATCGTGGTGATCATGCGCGTGGGCATGATCATCGTGTGATACAGAGTCTAAATTTGCAGAAAGTGTACTCACGCTTTTAACTCCTTAACGCCACTTGAATTATATGCAGCTTCAATGCGTGCAATTTCATCAGGTTGTATATAGTAATCTACATCGCTGGTGTAACAACGTTTGATAAATATGGCAATTCCGCCTACTAGTCCAACAACAGCTAACCACCAAATATGCCAAATCATTGCAAAACAAAATACTGTTAAACTTGCTGCCATTAACACGCCAGCTGATGTGTTTTTAGGCATATGAATAGGGCTGTAGTTTGCTTTATCTTGATATGCTTGACCTTTTTCTTTCATATCGGTCCATGCATCAATATCATCAATATGTGGAATTGTTGCAAAGTTATAAATTTGCGGAGGTGAACTTGTAGCCCACTCAAGTGTGTGGCCGTTCCACGGATCGCCTGTTGTATCGTCAAGCGCTTCACGGTCTCTAAAGCTCACATATAATTGAATTACTTGGCTGATAATACCAAACATAATAATTACAGCACCGCCTGCGGCAATGTATAACCACATGTTCCAATCTGGGTTGTTAGTGTGGTTTAAGCGACGTGTCATACCTAAGAAACCAAGTACGTACAGCGGCATAAATGCTACGAAGAAACCAATAATCCAACACCAAAATGATGCTTTGCCCCATTTTTCATTAAGTTTAAAGCCCATTGCTTTAGGGAACCAAAATACAAAACCGGCCAGGTAACCAAACACAGCACCACCAATAATTGTGTTATGGAAATGTGCAATTAAGAATAAGCTGTTATGCAGTACATAATCGGCGCCAGGAATGGCAAGTAATACACCGGTCATACCGCCTACGGTAAAGGTAACCATAAAGCCAAGAGTCCAAAGTACCGGTACACTTATACGTAATCGACCTCGGTAAATAGTAAATAACCAGTTAAACAACTTAACCCCAGTTGGTACGGCAATAACCATAGTCATTACCCCAAAGAACGCGTTAACGTTAGCACTTGAGCCCATAGTAAAGAAGTGATGTAACCAAACAATAAAGCCTAAAATTGAGATTGCACCGCTGGCATAAACCATCGATTTGTAACCAAACAAACGTTTACCGGCAAAGGTCGAAATAATTTCAGAAAAAATACCAAACGCTGGTAATACTAATATGTATACCTCAGGGTGACCCCATGCCCAAAACAGGTTGATGTACATCATGGCGTTACCGCCCAATTCATTGGTAAAGAAGTGGAAGTCTAGATAACGGTCAAGCGTTAGCATTGCAAGTACAGCAGTTAAAATTGGAAATGATGCTGCAATTAAGATGTTTGCCCATGTACATGCCCATGTAAAAATTGGCATTTTCATTAGGGTCATACCTGGTGCACGCATTTTAAACACGGTTGCTAAAAAGTTTACGGCTGTTAGAAGTGTACCGAGCCCGGATATTTGCAAGGCCCAAATATAATAATCGACCCCCACCCCAGGGCTAAAGGTCAGCTCCGAAAGCGGCGGATATGCCACCCAACCTGTTTTTGCAAATTCACCAAATACAAGTGATAAGTTAATTAAAATTGCACCACTGGCTGTAAACCAAAAACTTAAATTATTTAAAAATGGAAAAGCAACATCGCGAGCACCAATTTGAAGTGGTAATACAATGTTCATTAGACCAATCATAAATGGCATTGCCATAAATATGATCATGATTACGCCGTGGGCAGTAAATATTTGGTCGTAGTGTTCTGGTGGTAAATAACCTGGCGCACCACTGGTAGCAAGTGCCAACTGCGCACGCATCATTATTGCATCAGAAAAACCACGAAACAGCATTATTAGTGCTAAAAGAATATACATTACGCCTAAGCGTTTGTGATCAACAGACGTGATCCAGTCGCGCCAAAGCACGCCCCATTTTTTATACTTTGTAATAAGCCCGGCAATAATAAGCCCAGCTATCGCAATAACCGACATCGTGAACACAAGAATTGGCTCATGAAACGGAATTGCGTCGAGTGAAAGATTACCTAATAACGACATTATTATTCCTCGCCTTGGCTGTGAGATGAAGGCATTGAGTGCTCACTCATTTCATGATGCTTTTTACTCATTTGCCCATGTTCGCCCAATGCATGGTGTTTTTTGTTCATATCGCCATGCGCCTGCATATACTTCATAACAATGGTATGAAATAAGCCGTCATCAACTTTTCCGTAATATGCTACTGGGTTATTTTCACTTGCTTTTGCAAGCTCAACATAATTTGCATGAGTCAGGTTATTAGCGCTTGAATTCGCTTTCACATCACTCACCCACTTATCAAAGTCTGCTTGAGTAGGTGTAGCAATGGCATTAAATTTCATGCCAGTGAAACCTGCGCCGCTGTAATTTGCTGAAAAGCCTTTAAACGTACCTGGCTCATTTGCAATTAAGTGAAGCTTGGTTTCCATCCCAGCCATTGAGTATATTTGACTACCCAATTGCGGAATAAAAAATGAATTCATTGTGCTCTCTGAGGTGATTTTATATTCAACAGGTACATTTGCTGGGAACACTAATTCATTAACCGTAGCAATACCTTGCTCAGGATATATAAATAGCCACTTCCAGTTTAGTGAAACCACTTCAACAGTAAGATGTTCACCTTTACCTTCAATGGGTTTATAGGGGTCTAAGTCTTGGGTAGACTGCCAGGTAATAACACCTAAAATGATTACAATAACAATAGGAACAGCCCAAACAACGGCTTCAATTTTATTTGAATGAGCCCATTTTGGAGCATAAATTTCTTGGTTTTGAGTGTCTCTATATTTCCAAGCGAAATACAAAGTCATCACAATAACGGGAACGACTACAAGCAACATAAGCACGGTTGCGATGATGATTAAATTTTTCTCATCAATGCCTATTTGCCCTTTTGGATCGAGTATCCCGCCTTTACAGCCTGACAACGCCAGCACTGTACTAGCTAAAGCAATATTACAAAGGTTACGAATTAACAAGGGAGTATCCTACAAACCTAGAGTTTCAATTTGCTGCTTAAAATAAAAACCAAAGCAACGATTTTTCATTAAAAACCCAAGTTAACTAGAATTAAATTATAAAAATAAGGGGGCTATTCAAAAAAACCTAAAGCTCATGCCATTAATGACCTAGCAACAAACCCAGCTTTCTAAACGCATTTATATAACGTAATAAAAGTTAACTTGGGTGAGTGGTGGTTGGCTGAAATGTGTTTAAAGAAACACGAAGCTACTTTGTTTTAGCTAACCTTAATTATTTACAGCAAGAACAAATAATTAAAACCAGCAACAAGATGCAGCGTTACAGGCAACCTGTAAAGCTAGGTGGAGCACGACAACCATGTGAAGAGATCACAGGCTGAAGAACTTTAGCCTCGCTAAAAGCAAAGGCTGCTTTACGGAGGATTATGCCAGCACGACGCGCTGGACAAATATGGAACAATAACCAACAAAGGCCAATAAGTAACTGACTTGATATGATCGGATGAGCTAAAAATTGCGCAAGATTAAGTAACAGTGGCTCTACAATAAACCCATCACTTAATAGCGCTTCAAGCTTGAAGGCATCCTCTAGTGCACCGCTTAGCAACATTACAGTATTAAACACTAATAAAGTTATAGCTACACACACGCCCTTGCCTGCTTTATTCAAGCGTTCACACGTCTGCGGCTCGCCAGAGGCAAGTTCCGTAGCTGTATGATGCAAAGAAAGTGTGTTCAAAGACATTAACCTACTAAAATGACTATAACAAAATTAGAGTAATACAGTTTGCAATGGAAAAATTTAAAAAACATTGCTGTTGTAAACCCTAAAACCAGGTGCTAAATACAATCAAATCCAGCTAGCACATATTTACCTAGCGAAAATTGATCCGTATCAACCAAACTTTCAAAACTTACTGAAAGTTCGAACGTGAGTATAACAAAGAGAATTTTCTGTTCAACTAAAAATCAATTAATTTGAGTTAAGCTTTCGAAGCTATTTTGTTAATAAAAAATAACACGATAAAAAACATTCGGTTAGCTAAAATAAAAAACGATTTAAAGAGAAATATTTAATAGGATTATAGGTTTTTAGGAGGGAGTAATAATTGTGTGGCACAAATAAAAACAGCCCAAATTCAGTCACCACCGAACTTGAGCCGCCTTTCACACTGACAACATCTTCACACACAATATAAAGATTCTTGGTTTACACTACGTGGCAATTGTAGGGAATAAAAACAACTCAAGCTAAGTCACCACCGAACTTGAGCTGCCTTTCACACTGACAACATCTTCACACACAATATAAAGATTTTTGGTTTACATTACGTGGCAATTGTAGGGAATAAAAACAACTCAAACTCGTTCTTTATGGAAGTGAATCCACCGAACTTGAGTTGCCTTTCACACTGACAACATCTTCACACACAATATAAAGATTTTTGGTTTACACTGCGTGGCAATTGTAGGGAATAAAAACAACTCAAACTCAGTCACCACTGAACTTGAGTTGCCTTTCACACTGACAACATCTTCACACACAATATAAAGATTCTTGGTTTACATTACGTGGCAATTGTAGGGAATAAAAACAACTCAAACTCGTTCTTTATGGAAGTGAATCCACCGAACTTGAGTTGCCTTTCACACTGACAACATCTTCACACACAATATAAAGAT
>NZ_JACJDN010000152.1:0-7301 GCF_014163565.1 Pseudoalteromonas sp. SR45-5
TCCTCATGTTGATGCACTTAATAATGCTAAAAATCAACAACTCGTAGATACGTTAGACAGTATTTTAGCACAGCTTAAATTAGGTAAGCATAATGAAAAAGCATGTTACCTGGACAGTACAAGGCCAAATTAAAGAAGGTAAATACGATGAGTTTTTACTGGTAATGGCACAATTAGTTACTTTGGCTAAAAGTGAAGCGGGCACTTTAATGTATGAGTGGACAGTAAGTGAAGACAAGCGCAATGTACATATTTACGAGCGTTACCAAGATGAAGATGCTGCTAAAGCGCATCTTGCTGGTTGGGGCGAAAGTGGCCCACTATTTTTAAGCGTAGTTGATATGGATAAAGTAACGGTATTTAGACAATTATCAGAAGAGTTTGCACAAGCCTTTGCAGGCCCAAGCAGTGTATTTATGAAACCTGTGGGTGGCTTTGTAAAGTTTTAGAGAAAATACCCATTGTTGATCTAAAGAGCTCACCTCATCAGTGAGCTCTTTTTTTAGTGGCATTACTGCTCTTGCTGCAAGCGCTCGTATAGCCAATCTTTTAATTCTGTACGTTCGTGTTTTAATAGATGCATTTGTTCATCGCTTATGGGCGCATCTTTGAGCTCTAACACTCTAATCTCTTTATCTAGCTTGTCGTACTTATCTGCTTTTTTTGCAAATTCAGTATCGCTTTCATTTAACTCGGCAATGGTCTTTAAGTACTCTGGAAAGTCATTTGTTAATGAGTGGTCTTCGCCTAACATATTCGCTCCTTAGTAGGATATAAATGAGCTCACAAGTAAGTGAGTTGTATAAGTGAATTACTGCCTTTCATATAATACACTGGGGCTTACATAGATATAATTCAACCATCGAGCCGCTAATTTGATGTAGCACAAGCAATCTGTTTATTTTGCTCAGTAAGGCATTTCACCAAAGTATCTAATAGTGCGATCAATAAATGCACGTACTTTAGAGGTCAATAATTTATTGTTGGGGTATACAGCCTACGTAGGTGTATTAACTAATCGTAAAAAGCTTAGGGTTCGATATTATTGCTCAAGGTGCAAGGAATCTCTGGCTAGAGAAAATAAATTTAAATATCATCATGATTCAATACGTTAGTAAATCTCTTAACCAGAGTTCAAGTTAGTAAACCAATACCCGCTAAAGGCTTTTAAGCATTTTAGCTAAAAGAGTTAATTTTTAACGCTTTTTGCTAATTTATGTTGGTTAATTAATAGTGGTAGAATGCAGCGCTTAGTACCACTTGTGTAAAGTAGTGGTCAATAATTTATAAGGTCTGTTGTGTAATGCTGTTGATGATCGACAACTACGATTCGTTTACTTACAACTTAGTGCAATATTTTCAGCGTTTAGATCAAGACGTTTTAGTGAAACGTAATGATGAGCTAAGCATTGCACAAATAAAACAGTTAAACCCGCAGCACATCGTGTTATCGCCAGGGCCATGCACCCCTAACGAAGCGGGTATTTCACTAAATGTTGTTGAGCAACTAAAAGGGCAATATCCTATTTTAGGGATTTGCTTGGGGCATCAAACTATCGCACAAGCTTTAGGTGGAGATGTAATTCGTGCTAAAAAAGTAATGCACGGTAAAACATCACCCATAGTTCATACTAATAAAGGGGTGTTTAAAGGCTTAGCTAATCCGTTAACGGTATGTCGTTATCATTCTTTAGTGGTTAAAGCGCAAACTCTGCCTAAAGAGCTTGAAGTAACCGCATGGACTCAAACTGAGCAAGGCGAGTTTGACGAAATTATGGGGTTGTTACACAATGAACTTGCTATCGAAGGTGTGCAGTTTCATCCCGAAGCTATTTTAACTGCTCAAGGCTTAGAACTGCTTGATAACTTTTTAACTCGCTTCTAATGTTATAATACACATAGCATTTTATACTTTATTAATGGATGTCATGACTGAACTTGTAGCCCAGCAGCGTACTGCCAAAATACTAAGCCAACGAGCTCATGACTTATTGCTTGGGCATAGCTTTGCGCATCAGCAAATTGGTTTCATTCATACATTAGATATAGATTACGGCGAACCCATGAAGCAGCGTACCTTGCTTCAGGTTGAAGTGGCCGCACAGAATAAACGCCAGCAAAGCAGTACTGCACATCATAAGTACCGCGCTCAAGCCAGTGAGCAACTGCACAAAACAATTGAAACAGCTATATATAAGCAGCTCGAAGATATAGATGGCGTAATTCATAGCACCATAGGTATTGAAGATGGCATTGCCAATATACTCGATATATTAGCGGTAAAGTCAGCGTCGGTAGGGCGTTTAGAGCCATTGGTTAATGATATAAGCTGGTTGGGTAGGGAGTTAGTAACGCTCGTTAATTTACCTTACTATCGTAATCAACGTAGTAAAAACACGTCTGTAAAAGTAGATAAGCCATCGCTCGCCCTTCGTTATATTGGCCTTGATAACTTACAGCTAGTTATTCCTACATTTGCTGCCCGCCATTGGATGCCACATAGCACCGAACCATTTTCGTTATTAAAACGCCGGCTACGCGACAGCGCGATGGCAAACGCGATTGCAGCGCAAAAAATTGCACAAATTAATAATGTAAATGACGTTCATGCATTTACCCTTGGTATGCTTTTAGATGTAGGGCGAATTGCATTAGTGCGCTTGTACTTAAAAACGTTTGAGCAAATATGGCAACGTAAAGTACAGCTAGCCCGAAATGAAAACCAAAAAGATTTACACACCGCATTATTAGAGCTTCAGCCCGACCCGCTATTTTTAACTACTCTACTTAGCAATAAATCGATAGAAGTAAGCGCTAAGGTAATAGACAAAATGGCTTTTAAATATTTACCGTTTAAAGGGGTAATGCAGCAGCTAGTAAATGGGGTAGATAAGGGCGATACATTACTGCCATTAACAGAAGTAATGCTAAAGGCACGGTGCTATTCTCAATATCTTAATTTAAAAGAACATCAACTTATTGAACCTGATGAAGCTCTAAGCTGGTTTTCGCACTTTAAGTTCACTAAAACGGAACTAAAAACCCTCCAATCGAGTAATTTTACCAATTTAGCTATTCAAATTGACTAAAAATCTGAATTTTTTGTTAATTTTTTTGCGACTAACCATTCATTTTCATCTTATTGTTATATTACATATTTGCCGATTAAAGCGTGTGCGCCTCTGTACTCATGCGGTTAGTTGCCTAAAAATAAGCATAAATAGCTATGCAAATAGTTATTCACTATCTATGAAATAATATCTTTAGCCCTTTATTTTCAAGGGATACATGAAAGTTTTTAACGAGACAGATATCAGTAATTCTGAAATAATGTGCGTCTGAAAATTGAACCACAAAGCAATTTTGCGCAATTATCAGGTTACTGATCTTGCCTATAAAGTTGGTTACAAATATTAACCAAACACCTATTTTGATGTTTTGTGTTGCTCACAATTAAGAGGAAATAAAATGACAGTCAATCGCGAATTATTTGATCACGTAATGGTTCCTAACTACGCACCTTCAAGCGTAATTCCTGTTCGAGGCGAAGGCTCTCGCGTATGGGATCAACAAGGTCGAGAGTTTATCGACTTTGCTGGTGGTATTGCAGTTAACTGTCTTGGCCATTGCCACCCTGCATTAGTAGGCGCATTAAAAGAGCAAGGCGAAAAAATCTGGCATCTATCTAACGTAATGACCAATGAGCCGGCACTTCGCCTAGCTAAAAAAATGGTTGATGCGACATTTGCTGAAAAAGTTTACTTTGCCAACTCTGGCGCAGAAGCAAACGAAGCCGCGCTTAAATTAGCGCGTCGTTTTGCACTTGATAAGTTTGGCGCAGAAAAATCACAAATCATCGCGTTCAACAAAGGTTTCCACGGTCGTACATTCTTTACCGTAACTGTTGGCGGCCAAGCTGCATATTCAGATGGTTTTGGTCCTAAGCCTGGCGACATTGTACATTGTGATTACAATGACCTTGCTGCATTTGATGCACTTATCAGCGATAAAACATGTGCCGTAATGATGGAACCTCTTCAAGGTGAAGGCGGTATTGTTTCACCAACTGATGAGTTTGCTCAAGGCGTTCGCGATTTATGTACTAAACATAACGCACTGCTTATTTTTGATGAAGTTCAAACAGGTGTTGGTCGTACTGGCGATTTATATGCATACCAAGGCTTAAACGTAGTACCTGATATTTTAACTTCGGCTAAAGCACTTGGCGGCGGTTTTCCTATTGGCGCTATGATCACAACAACTGAAATTGCACAGCACCTTAAAGTAGGCACACATGGTTCTACTTATGGCGGTAACCCGCTTGCCTGTGCTGTTGCAGAAGCGGCATTTGATACAGTAAATACCCCAGACGTACTGGCTGGCGTAAAAGAAAAAGCAGCATTATTTAATGAACTACTTAGCGCGGTTAACGAAAAATACAACGTATTTAGCGAAATCCGTGGCCAAGGTTTATTAATTGGTGCAGTAGTGAACGAGCAATACAAAGGTCGTGCAAAAGAGTTTTTAGTGGCAGGTACTGAGCAAGGCCTTATGTCACTAGTTGCCGGTGCAGACGTAATACGTTTCACTCCATCTTTAGTAATTCCTGAAGCGGACATTCGCGAAGGTATGGCACGCTTTGAAAAAGCAGTAGCAAGCGTAGTAAACGCATAAGCGACTTAAGCCAACCAATTAAGGGCAAGCACCGCTTGCCCTGCAATTCCTATTTACCGTTATTTATAAGGGAGCAAGCGGACTCATGATGATCCTTCGCCCAATCCAGCAAAATGATTACTCAGCATTACTGAAAATTGCCCACGAATCTGGGCATGGTTTTACGTCTTTGCCATTAAACGAAGAACTATTGCAAAAGAAAATAGACCATTCTGTAAGTTCATTTGCTAAGCAAACGTCACAACCCGGTGACGAAGGCTACCTGTTTGTTCTTGAAGATAGCGAAACCGGTGATGTTGTAGGTACGTCTGCAATTGAAGCTGCGGTAGGGCTTGATGATGCATTTTATCATTATCACTTAAGTAAAGTGATTCACTCTTCGCGCACATTAAACGTATACAAAGCGGTTGATATTTTAACGCTATGTAACGACTACACAGGCGCTACAGAGCTTTGCACATTGTTTTTAAAAGATGGCTATCGTAAAAATTGTAACGGTAAGCTACTTTCCAAAGCGCGCTTTATGTTTATAAAGCAGCATCAAGAGCGTTTTGCACAAACAGTGATTGCAGAAATGCGCGGTGTGTCTGACGAAAACGGCAGTAGCCCTTTTTGGCAGTGGCTTGAAGAGCACTTTTTCTCAATGGATTTTCCAACAGCCGACTACCTAACAGGTATTGGCCAAAAGGTTTTCATTGCTGAACTAATGCCTAAATACCCAATTTATGTAAATTTGCTAAGTAAAGATGCGCAAGCCGTAATAGGTAAAGTACACGACAACACACGCCCAGCAATCGAGTTATTAAAAAGCGAAGGTTTTACGTTTAATGGCTACGTAGACATTTTTGACGGCGGCCCAACGGTTGAAGCAAAAGTAGATAACATTGCGACGATTCGTAATGCAAATAACTTTAACGTTGAAATTGGCGAAATGACTGGCGACACCATGGTGTTACTAGCTAACGAAAAGCTTGAAGATTTTAGAGCAACCGTTGCACCAATGACATTTGACGAGCGCGCAAAAAGCCTTATTTTATCGCAAGAAGTAGCAGATGCATTGCATTTGCAAACTGGCGATATTGTTAGTGCAACCACGATTTAATTTAGGAGAAAGTATATGACTCATCCTGCACAATTTATTAATGGACAATGGTCACAAGGCCAAGGCACAGAATTTAATTCAGTAAATCCTGCAAATAACGACGTTATTTGGCAGGCATCATCAGCAACTGCGGCGCAAGTAGACACCGCAGTAAATGCAGCGCGCGAAGCGTTTTATGCATGGGCTGATAAAAGCTTTACTGAGCGTTTAGAAATAATTAAAGCATTCGCAGCGCAATTAAAAGAAAACAGCGAAGAGCTCGCTATTACTATCGCACAAGAAACAGGTAAGCCACTGTGGGAAACTCGCACAGAAGCGGGTGCTATGGTTGGTAAAATTGCCATTTCTGAAAAAGCATTTTTAGAGCGCACTGGCGACGTAGAAAACGCAATGCCACTTGGCCGTGCAATGATCCGTCATAAGCCACATGGGGTTGTAGCCGTATTTGGTCCGTATAACTTTCCGGGTCACTTACCTAATGGCCACATTGTGCCAGCGCTTTTAGCCGGTAACACGGTTGTATTTAAACCGTCTGAACTGACTCCTAAAGTTGCCGAGCTTACGCTTAAACTGTGGGAAAAAGCAGGCTTACCAGCCGGTGTAATCAACCTTGTTCAAGGTGAAGTAGAAACGGGTAAAGCCCTTGCTGCTCACAAAGGGATTGATGGCTTGTTCTTTACGGGTTCTTCGCGTACTGGTCATATTTTACATGAACAGTTTGCGGGTCAACCGGGTAAAATTTTAGCGCTAGAAATGGGTGGTAATAATCCACTTATTATTACTGACGTTGAAGACACTAAAGCGGTTGTTCACGATATTATTCAATCAGCGTTTATCTCAAGCGGCCAGCGTTGTACATGTGCACGTAAACTGTTTTTACCTAAAGGTAGCAAAGGCGATGTAATTTTAGAGCGCCTTATCACTGCAACTAAAGCGATTAAAGTAGGTAACTACGATGATGCAGACCAGCCATTTATGGGCTCTATGATCTCATCAGCGGCAGCAGCGGGCATGGTTAAAGCGCAAAACGAGCTTGTTGAGCTTGGCGCTCAAGTATTAGTAGAGCTTGAGCACACAGCCAATACCGGTTTTGTAACACCAGGTATTATTGAGTGTACAAATATTAGTGACTTCCCAGATGAAGAACATTTTGGACCACTTTTAAAAGTATTCCGCTTTGACGACTTTGACCAAGCCATTGATAAAGCAAACGATACAACCTTTGGTTTATCGGCTGGTTTATTAAGTGATAGTGCAGCAGATTACGACCATTTTTTACGTCGTATTCGCGCTGGTATTGTTAACTGGAACCGCCCAATTACTGGCGCGTCAAGCGCAGCACCATTTGGTGGTATTGGCGCATCGGGCAATCACAGAGCAAGCGCGTATTACGCAGCTGATTACTGTGCATACCCAGTTGCTTCAGTAGAGCTTGAAAAAGTAGCGATGCCAGCAACACTAAGCCCAGGCTTAAAAATAGATTAAGTAGTAATACTACTTAATCATTATAAAAGCAGCTTCGGCT
>NZ_JACJDN010000153.1:0-7232 GCF_014163565.1 Pseudoalteromonas sp. SR45-5
CAATTCAATTCAATTCAAAAATACTATTCCAAATATTAGTTACGTTAGTAATATCTTGTAAAAACGTTTCTCGCGGGATCAATTTGCCTTTTTGCTCCAAGCTCAACACGTGATAACACGAGCGATAATCAATATACGCTTTTATCAACTGCTGCTTTTGCTCTTTAGTAATACAACCTATATTTGCCGCATCCGTTAATATCCTTACGTTATCTGAGTAAACTGTAAGCTGTTCAAACTCGTTTGCCTGTTTAAGTACTAAATATTGCGTAATAAACTCAATATCAGCCATGCCACCAACATCTTGTTTTAAATCAAATTTCTCAGCATTTCCCTTCGCTAGATGGTCGCGCATTTTTTCGCGCATTTTTATTACATCAGCTTTTAGCACGGTATCATCGCGTTGCTGGCAAAGTATATTTTTACGAATTTGTGAAAAACGATCTATCAGATCGTTTTGACCTAAAATTAATCGAGCCCGAACAAGTGCTTGATGCTCCCACGTCCATGCTTGAGTTTGCTGATAGTGATTAAAGCTCTCTAAATTGATAGCCAATAAACCAGAGGCTCCTTCAGGACGTAATCGTGTATCAAGCTCGTATAAAATGCCCGATGCAGTACGGGTATTAAATAAATGCATTAGGCGCTGAGCGAGCTTTAAATAAAACTGGCGAGAATCTATCGGTTTTTCACCATTAGTTAAGCTTGAGCCATCATGATTATGCACAAACACCAAATCTAGATCTGAGTCGTACCCGACTTCTAAGCCACCTGTTTTACCATATGCAATAACAGCAAAACCTTTATTTTCATCATCTGTGCCAGGGGGCATACCAAAGCGCTTAACAGTGTTATGCCATGCAATATTAACAGCTTGGTCAACAATCGCCTCTGCCAGTACGGTTAAATGATCGCTTACTTTCATTACGTCAAGAACACCGGTTGCATCGGCGGCAGCAATTCGTAATTGATGCGTTTGCTTAAATTGCCTAAGCGACTCCATTTGCAGTTCTAAATCGTCATGCTCTATTCGTAAAAAATACTGTCTTATTTCATCTTTATACGCTGTGAGCGGGGTTGGCTTATAAAGAACTGCGGGGTCTATTAGTTCATCAAGTAATATGGGGTAGCGAGAAATATGCTCCCCTATCCATTTGCTATGACAACACAGTAAAACAAGTTGCTTTAATGCACCTTGGTTTTCGTAAAGCAATTCTAAATAGGCAGTACGCGAAATTATCTTATTAAAAATTTGGCAAACCATTGTGAAAGCTGCTGCACTGGCATTAAAGTCATTTAATTGATTTAGTAAAACAGGCATTAACTTATCAAGAGTGTCACGCCCTCGGTTACCTATATTTACCTTAGACAGCCTTAATTTAAAATCGTTAAGGGGTGCTTGCCATTCATCTCTGGCCTCTTTTAAAAAGCTCACATCACCATGATCCCAAGCACTAATAAATGCGCCTTCACAGGTATCAAGTGGCACGGTTTCCTCGCCAATCACAAGTGCAAACTCACCGTTAACTTGTTTCATCACCTTTTCTATAGTGTTTAAAGTGGCAGAAAAATCAGCTTGTTCTAATAATAAATTTAAGCGCTGCTGATTCAATTCATCATCGGGGAGTGTTTGCGTTTGCTGATCGTCAAATATTTGAAGGTACTGCTCAACTTTACGTAAATAAAGGTAATTGCGCCTCAGCTCGCTTGCTTCTTGCTCATCTATAACTTGGTTAAGTGCCAACTCATTTAATGCTTTGAGTAAAGATTGGGTTTGTAAATTAGCCTCTCGCCCACCTCTTACCATTTGCAGGGCTTGCACTATAAATTCAACTTCACGAATACCACCAGCGCCTAGTTTTATATTATTAGTTAAGCGTTTACGGCGAACCTCTTGTGCAATCATTAACTTCATTTTACGCAAGGATTCAATCACCGAAAAATCAATATACCGGCGGTAAACAAACGGCTTTAAAAGCTTAATAAATTCATCCCAATACTTATTAGGAGTGCCAATTAAGCGCCCTTTTAACATGGCGTAGCGTTCCCAGTCGCGCCCTTGTTCTTGGTAGTAATCTTCAATGGCATTAAAGCTCATAACCAAAGGGCCGCTTTCGCCAAACGGGCGTAGGCGCATATCAACTCTAAATACTTGCCCATCACCGGTGGCTTGGTTAAGTGCTGCAATCAGTTTTTGTGCAACTTTGGTATAAAACACTTGGGCCTCAAGGCTTCTGCGGCCACCTTGGGTTTTTGTGCTGCGCGGATACGCAAAAATAAGATCAATATCAGAGGAATAATTTAGCTCCTGTCCGCCAAGCTTCCCCATCCCCAATACCATTAGCGGCATTGCTTGGTTTTGCCCATCAAGCGGTTCACCATTTACTTTTGCCACCTGTGCATGCGCCCATTGGTTGGCGCTATTAATTAGCATGTCAGCCAGTTGGCTTATATAATTAATACTATCGGCAATGGGGTTATTACAGCATAAATCTAAAAAGGCGACTTTAAGCCAGTACTTTTCACGATATTGACGAAGTACTTTATGGCACTGTGCTTCATCAAGGTCAGCTAAATTCAGGTTTTTAAAAGGAGAGTCTATTACTCTATTTTGTATTTCGTCTTTGCATAATAGCCAGGTATTTAAATCAGGTTGTGACTCTAAACTGCGCCAAGCAAAGTCGCTTAATGCTAATAACCTTACAACTTCACTTTGTTTACTTTGCTGCGGGTATAACTGTTCAAAGCGCATCAAGCCAAGTTTTTGTAATTGAATAGGAAGTTGCTTTACGTTACTCATCAATCCTCTCTTTTATATCATCAATAACCGTACTAGAATGATTAAAACCTAGAAAGGTTAACTTAATTAGGATCACCATGTCATATTTGTCTTTATCTAACACTAGTTTTATTGCGATTGCCATTAGTTTTGCGGTTATTTGCATAACTATTTTTTGTTTACGAGTTGTCACTCAAATCAAAGCAAAACAAGCGCTTAAAGATGAGTTAGCGCAACACGACAACTTTGCCATGGGTATTAGTTTTGCATCTGAAATATCGGTTGTTATAGCCACTATAGCCTTTTTATTTGACGAAATAAGCGTAAGCACTGCACAGTCAAACCCGTTAAAAGTGTTAATTATTATTGTTCTCTTATTCACTTTTATAAAAGTGGGCCATTTAATTCACAGAAAATGGATACTCCACAGATTTAATGAAGAAGCTGCCATACTAAAACAAAATGTATGTGCTGCATTGGTAGACTCAGGAATGTTAATCGCTAACTGTATTATTGCTCTGGGCTTGTACACGTGGACGCACACCCAAGGGTTTAGCAACTTACTTATTGCTTGCGTTAGCTTTTTTACACTTCAGGGGATGTTTGCACTTGATAGCAAAATACGAGAACACCGTTTTGCAAAAGCAAATCAAGGTGCGTCACTACAAAGTAACTTTAACCTAGAAAATACATCTATTGGTATAAGATATGCTGGAAAATCAATTGGCTTAGCGTTGGCTGTATATGCTGGTTTATCTAGCGCAGCATTTCAAAACGGTAAAATGGTTGAAAACATATTTACACTTGTAATGCATTGCGGTGTAATGTGGATACTACTTTACGGCTTAACGTATGTGATAAAAGTTATCTCTTTACCAAATATTGATACGGCTCTTGAAATAGACCATCAAGATAATATTGGGGTAGCATGCATAGAATTTGCTGTTTTTTGTGCTATAGGTTATTTACTTATTAGTATGTTTTCTCTTTAGACCTTTTTTACTGAAAATACAGCAATTAAAACGTCTGCATTTAAGTAATAATGGTAATTACTTAGATGCAACAAGGTCCTAGCTCTATGCCGCCTGAAATAACGAACTATTTGTTAATTGACATAGACAACGAATTTAGCCGCGCATTTGCCGAATACTATGTAAATAGTAATGGCATAACAAAAGCGAGTACACTT
Organism: Pseudoalteromonas sp. SR45-5; assembly: GCF_014163565.1. Lineage (NCBI taxonomy): Bacteria > Pseudomonadati > Pseudomonadota > Gammaproteobacteria > Alteromonadales > Pseudoalteromonadaceae > Pseudoalteromonas > Pseudoalteromonas sp. SR45-5. The sequence continues at coordinate 3,969 of NZ_JACJDN010000153.1, forward strand.
ATTGCTGCAGGCAGTAATACCCGCCAATTAGTAAAAATGATGTTTGACGAGCTTATTAAAGACTACAGTTATTGCGATCTTGAAAACGAAATAAGCGTTTCTGAGTTAATTAATTATTTAAAAGATCATCACGATTTACACGGAGTCCTTTTCAATAGCACCGATTATTTACTCGCAAGTGATAAGCAGCGCTTTATTTATAACTCCTTACATGAAGAACGCTTTTTAATAAATCTTGATGATACAGGCTATACACTCAGCCGGGTTACCGACGAGACGTTAACGGAACCTTCGCAAAATCATCACGATATAGCACACACCCCACAAGATTTAATAGATCTCGCCGAACAACTTAATAAAAATAAATAATTGCGCACAGCCCCCAGCTTACTTACCATAGCAATATATATTTTACGCTATGTAGTAAGTGACGCCCTATGCGAGTTCCTCATATTTATCAAACATCGAGTATTGCCCTAAACACCCCTGTAACTTTAGATGACGATGCTGCAGGGCATATTGGCAGAGTGCTGCGCATGAAAGTAGGCGAGCATGTATCTATTTTTAATGGCGAAGGTGGCGAATACCTTAGTGAAATAATTGAGGTAACAAAAAAAACAGTCGTCGTAATGCCATTAGAACTTAACCCTCACGATGTAGAATCTCCACTTAAAATTCATTTAGGTCAATGTGTATCTCGTGGTGATAAGATGGATTTTACAATTCAAAAGTCAGTTGAACTAGGTATTACCGAAATCACCCCTATTTTTAGTCAGCGCTGTGGTGTGAAACTAATGGGCGATCGTCTTGAGAAAAAACACCAACAATGGCAAAAAATTGCAATTGCTGCGGCTGAGCAGTCAGGGCGTAATTTTGTTCCAATTATTCACCCACCTATAGATTTAAAACAATGGCTTGCACAACAAACCGATGCAATTAAGCTCACTCTTCACCCTCGTGCTGAGCACAGCATTAAAACCATTACGGTACCTAAAGATGGCGTACGCTTTTTAGTAGGCCCAGAAGGTGGCTTTACCGACGATGAAATGGCACTAACCAAACAACTAGAGTTTGTAGATATTCGCTTAGGCCCGCGCGTTTTACGAACGGAAACAGCCGCTTTAACGGTCTTAAGTGCATTACAACTTCAATTTGGCGATTTAGCTAATTGAAATAACTAAAAGCACCCTCATATAAACAGTAACATTTATAGTAAGGCACAGCGCATGGCAATTAAGTTAGGTATTATTTCAGATCCTATTAGTGGATTTAACATCAAAAAAGACACCGGTTTTGCAATGATGATGCAAGCGCAAGAACGTGGCTACGAAATTTATTATATGGAGATGGACGATTTATCTCTTCGTAAAGGCAAGTCGTACGCTACAGCGTCTAAAGCGCAAGTGTTTAATAATGCAGAAAAATGGTATGAGCTTGAAGAAAAAGCCACTATAGCCCTTGCCGATCTTGACGTAATTTTAATGCGTAAAGACCCTCCTTTTGATACTGAATACATTTACGCGACGTATATTTTAGAACGTGCTGAACAAGAAGGTACGTTAATAATTAACAAGCCACAAAGCCTTCGCGATGCTAACGAAAAGCTGTTTACAGCATGGTTTAGCGAGCATACGCCAGACACACTTGTTACACGTAGCCAAAAACAAATTCGTGAATTTTTAGCACAGCATAAAGACATTATTTTAAAGCCGCTTGATGGCATGGGTGGCGCATCGATTTTTCGCATCAGAGAAGACGATGCCAACATTGGTGTAATTTGTGAAACGTTAACCGAGCACGGCAGCCGCTTCGCAATGGTGCAAAATTACATTCCAGAGATCAAACAAGGCGATAAGCGCGTACTAGTAGTTGATGGCGAGGTTATTCCATATTGTTTAGCGCGTATACCACAAAATGGTGAAACACGCGGTAATTTGGCTGCAGGCGGTCGAGGTGAAGCCCGTCCACTTAGCGAATCAGATTTAAAAATAGCGCAAGCTGTTGCACCAACGCTCAAAGAAAAAGGCTTAATATTTGTAGGTTTAGATATTATTGGCGATAAATTAACTGAAATTAACGTAACTGCACCAACGTGCGTACGCGAAATTGAAGCTGCTTATGATATTTCTATCACAGGTATTTTATTTGATGCAATTGAGCGTAAATTAGGTAAGTAATTACCACAATAAAAAGCCCATTAGTTTAAGCCTTTCATGCAATTAATGGGCTTTTTATGTCAATTTAAATAACTATGCCATACTCAAAGTTCATTAACTAAAAAGGGTGAAATCTATGCAGTCATTAGAAAATCATTTTTTAATCGCGATGCCGTCAATGCAAGACCCTTTTTTTAAACGTGCTGTTACCTATATTTGTGAGCACAATGAAGATGGGGCTATGGGCTTGGTAATAAACCAACCTATTGATGTTACTGTTGGCGAACTTTTAGATAAAATAGAAATTGATAACGACAAAACGCAAAACGCAGCAAAAGTAAGTGTGTTTGCAGGTGGGCCCGTTAAAACTGACCGTGGTTTTGTACTGCACTCTCCCCAATCGGGTTATTCAGCAAGTCAAAAACTCAGTAGCGATATTATGATCACTACCTCAAAAGACGTTTTAGCAAACTTAACCACTGCACAAGCACCAGAGCAGTTTATTATTACACTTGGTTATTCAGGGTGGGAGCAAGGACAACTCGAACAAGAGTTACTTGATAACAGCTGGTTGATCATAGAAGCCGATCCGAAGATCATTTTTGATACCCCCGTTGAAAAACGATGGGAAAAAGCAGTTTCAATGTTGGGATTTGATATTAGCCAACTCAGCCCTGAAGCTGGTCACGCATAATAGTAACTAACCCTTAGCAAACTTAAACAAGATACACATGACAAAAAAATCGCTTAAGCCGCAAGGCGAACGCACTGTAATGGGCTTTGACTTTGGCACCAAAAGTATTGGTATTGCTATTGGGCAAGAGTTAACCGGCAGTGCGTCTAGCCTTAAGGCTGTAAAAGCACAAGATGGCATTCCTAACTGGGACCATATCGCCGTACAAGTAGCCGAGTGGCAGCCTGACTTAATGGTTGTTGGTTTACCACTAAATATGGATGGAACATCACAAGAGGTTACCTTTAAAGCAAAAAAGTTTGCCAACAGATTGCATAATCATTATGGCATTCCTGTGCAAACACAGGATGAGCGCTTAACGACAGCGGATGCTAAAGCGCGACTTTTTGAAAGTGGCGGCTATAAAAACTTAGG
>NZ_JACJDN010000154.1:0-7170 GCF_014163565.1 Pseudoalteromonas sp. SR45-5
GTTGATTTTAACTTTGATTTAATAAAAATAAATACACTGCCAGGGTTTGAAAATTTAGATGGCTTTGATGCTATGGATATTTTTAGCGAAGCTATTTTTAAAGAAATATATAATCTAACAGCAAAGAGTACGTTAAAGTTACTCATTATTACCCCAGATCCAACGTCAGAAAAAACGTATGGTATTGCTTTTTTACAGGACAAAGAAATTTTAACCATGCAAGTAGAAGCAACGCCTCTATTTAATCAGTGGTTTAGCTCAATTAATGACGATGCCTCAACACCTAAAGTATATACGTTTACAAGTAATAGCAGCTCAAGTCGCTCCCTTTTTAACAACGAAAAAGAACTCACTCATAAAGGTATGGGAGAGTTTATTTGTAGCCAAGTTCCAAACAGCTTTATTGCTGAAAAGTTAACCAAAGAAAAAGCGGACTTTTTAACGCCATTTATTGAGCTTAATGCATCTGATAACTTTGAACTAATTGAACAATATTTTAAAGCGTTGGTAAAACAAAATAACCTCAATGTTATTGAGCCCAAAAACAACGATGCTATTTATGCTGAATTTGAAAACGAAGCCGGCTTTGCATTCCCAGCTATACTAAAATCGTTTTTGACACTACATAATGGTGTCGAAAATACAGCATTTATGGATGCTCAACGCATTTTAAAAGAGTGGCGCGACTGGCAGTCTATTTATAATGAATGGACTCAAGAAGAGTTATGCGACACCGATAGTGAAAACAATGTAAAAACCTTACCTATGTATTTTACCCCTTATTGGGTGCCATTTTTTAATCTGGGAGGAGGGAATTTTATAGCATTGGATTTTGCACCAAATACCAAAGGCACATCAGGTCAAGTAATATCATTTGGCGCAGATGAACAAAGTGCCATTTACGAGGCTGAAACGTTAAGTGAGTTTCTAAAAGGCTTTATTACTGCAGATAGCTCTGAATAACTTCATCTGAATAACTTCAATAGCTTAAGAACTTACTTTAATAGCACTTACCTGAAGTAAAAAAGCGCTCTTATGATTACTTTAAGAGCGTTTATTTAATTTACTAGACACTTAAATTACGTTCAAAGTTTACAATATCAACACCGGCTTTTACTTTATATAACTGCGCTAAGCGCCCTCCAGATTTAACTTTTTCACCCAGTGTTTCAAACATGTCAGCAGCTTCAATACGTCTAATTATACTTTTACGCTGAACAGGTTTACCTATAATGGTTTCAATGACTGACTTAAATTGCCCTACGGTAAAATGCTCTGGCAAACAATAAACCGGCGCCATTGAGTACAACGCTTTTTGTTTTAAACGCGCTTTAGCTTGTTCAATAATATACTTGTGATCAAAAGCCACTGGTAAATCATTAACTTGTTCAACATCAATCCACTTCGCATCATCAACTGTTTCTATGTGGGTTGATACTTGCGCCTCTGCAATTAATGCAAAGTACACCAAAGTGACACTAAACCCTCTCGGATCTCGATTAATGCCAGAATATGTTTGTAACTGCTCTAAATATTGAGGCGCTACACTGGTTTTTTCTTTAAGTTTTCTAAGCGCAGTCATACTCACGCTATCGTCAATATCTACGTCGACAAACCCACCTGGTAGTCCCCATCGACCAGAAAAAGGTTCGTTCGCTCGCTTAACCATCAGTACTTTTAGAGCGTCATTCTTAACAGTAAATAACACACTGTCGACTGTAAATAATGGGTTTTTGTATTCGGTAATATCGTAATGATTAGTCATTGCATACCCATGCAAGGTTAATGTCTTAGTGACACAATAGATTAAACACATCTCAATTTCAACCTACAGTAAAATTACAGACAATACACAAGTTCAGCTAGTTAGTTTAAAAAATAACTTGATTACTATAGGAATATTTGATAATTTAATTGTGTCGCTAGGACACAAACATTAAAAGGACAAAAAATGAAAGTATTTAGCTATGACTCAACAGGAAGTAAATCGTTAGTTGATTATGAAAATTTCACTTTTTCTGGTGGTGAAGAGCATATCAGATTTAACGCCGCTAATTTTTCAGGCTCTATAAAAATAGAGATTTTTGAACGACTAACCACCTCTTCAAAAATGGTTAGATTAATGATTGCTGTAGATGCGTTAAAAAGATTAACAAATGACAGAACGCCTATCGAACTTGTTATTCCCTACTTTCCTTATGCACGCCAAGACCGTGTTTGCGTTGAAGGAGAAGCTTTAGGCGCTGCTGTTATGGCTAACTTTATTAATAGCTTAAATTTTTCAAAGGTTACTATTTGGGATGCCCATAGCGATGTATCCCCAGCTTTAATTAATAAGGTAACCAATGTTGAACAAATTTCGTTACTTGAGCGCTCTGAAGAACTAAGCCAAAGACTCTTGCAAGGCGAATTAACACTCATCTCTCCAGATGCGGGAGCAAGTAAAAAAACCATTAAAATTTCAGAAAAGTTCAATGGCGTACCTGAGGTTATACAAGCTCAAAAAGTGAGGAACTTAAAAACAGGCGAAATAATTAAAACCGAAATTATTGGCGATGTTAAAGGTAAAAGCGTGCTTATTGCCGATGATATTTGTGACGGCGGAAGAACCTTTATCGAACTTGCCAAGGTACTAAAAAGTAATGGCGCGGTTGAAATTTCTCTTTTTATTACTCACGGTATTTTTTCAAAGGGGCTTGATGTTTTTGAGGGCCTGATAGACCGTATTTATACAACAGATTCGTTTAAACCGGCTAATGAGTTTAAAAATAGTAACACTATTAGTTTACAAATAATTGAGATGTAAGGAAAACACCATGACTATTACAGCTGCAAGTATGCAAAAAGATGTTTATAAAGAATTCCATAGCCGCGCTTATCATCCTGACGTAAGTGAGGTTTATGCAAACTTCACATCAAGAAGCGGAAAACTTAGCAATATAGAAAATAACGATAAAGTTGCGTTTGTTGGCCTTCAATACTTTATTAAAAGTTATCTTTTAGAAGAATGGAGTGAGTTTTTTAAAGCTGATAAAGAAACCGCAGTTGCTAATCACAAACGTATTATGAGCTCAATGCTTGGCTATACAGTTGATGTAAAGTATTTAGAAGACTTACACGATTTAGGTTACTTGCCATTAAAAATTAAAGCATTACCGGAAGGAACGCTAGTCCCTTATTTAGTACCTCCTATGACGATAGTAAATACTAAAGCTGGCTTTCAATGGTTAACAAATATGATTGAAACAGTATTGAGCTGTGAAAACTGGCCAATACAAACCAGTACTACAACTTCTGTTGCATATTTAAAAGTATTCAAAGAATTTGCACAAAAAACAGGAATGCCTATGGAATTTGTGCCGTTTCAAGGGCATGACTTTAGCTTTAGAGGTATGTTTGGCAAACACGCTGCGGCAATGAGTGGCTTTGGCCATCTAGCATCAGGGCTAGTAGGCACAGATACCATTCCCGCTGTTTTATTTGCAGAAAAATATTACGGAGCAAATGTAGATAAAGAGCTAGTTGGCAGCTCTGTTGATGCAACTGAACACTCGGTTACCTGCTCATGGATTATGGAAGGTGAAATAGAGTTTTTTAAGTACTTAATGAAAGAGCAATCACCAAAAGGGATTTTAAGTGTTGTATCTGACACATGGGATTTTTGGACACTTGTTACTGACTACTTGCCTCAGTTAAAAAGCGAAATAATGGCGCGCGATGGCACCCTAGTTATACGCCCTGACTCAGGCGACCCTGTTAAAGTATTAACGGGCTACAAAGTTTCACCGGTATCTGATTACAAAGAGTTATTTGAAACACAAAAAGAGGCTGAAAAAGAGGCTATTTTAAATGGCTTTGAGGCATATCGCTTTAACGGTCAATATTATGGACTTGAAGATAACAACACCATTGAACTGATGGAATGTGAAGTTAAAGGACTTATAGAATGCCTATGGGATATATTTGGCGGTACAACAACATCAAAAGGTTATAAACTGCTTGATGATCATATTGGCGCTATTTACGGCGACGCAATAACACTAATCCGTCAGCGCCAAATTTTACAACGCCTCATGGATAAAGGGTTTGCATCAAAAGTAGTGCTTGGTATTGGCTCTTACAGCTACCAATACGTAACACGTGATACGCATGGTTCTGCTGTAAAAGCAACTAGCGTAGTTAAAGCTGGTGAACGTTTGGCTATTTTTAAAGATCCAAAAACTGACTCAAAGAAAAAGTCGGCAAAAGGACTCTTAAAAATAGACAGAGTAAATAACGAGCTCACCTTATTTGATGATGTAACTGAACAAGAAGAGGCAAAAGGGTTATTGGAAGTCGTATTTGAAGACGGTAAAATAGTTAAAGAAACCACCCTTAGTGAAATAAGAAACTTAATAGATAAACAAATTTAGGGCTTATCCGTATTAAGTTGATGCCTTAAAAATTTATTACGGACCCACTAATTTAAAAGCCGCTGTAGTAATACTACGGCTTTTTAATTTGCAATAGATACAAGATCATCAGACCGTGCTGGCCTTTGAAGATTGAAAATCATTCAATCTAACGATAATTTAATTGCCCTTTAGCAGAGTCTTTCGGGCACTGCACGTTTGAAATTTATAAGTTGCTATCGCAAGTTTGTAAAAAGTAACTAAACAACACAAGTCCAGTATGACCTAGTACTATTTACCTTTGTTAACACCAACACGCTGCCGTAAATTTAACCTCGAAAGGTTAACACTCGCTAGTTATGCGTCTTGCTCTTGATTTGTTATATTCCCAATTCGATTATTTAACTCTTCGTCACTAACATCTTCTTTATGTGTACCAATGATCCATATATGACCAAATGGGTCTTGTAGTGTGCCGGTCCTATCACCATAAAACTGATCATGTACGGGTCTTATTTCTGTTGCACCAAGCTCAATTGCTTTTTTAAACACGGTATCAACATCTTCAACATAAAGCATAAGGCTTAGCGCTGTACCACCGAGTTCTTTTGGGTTTTTTAAATGCTCTTCAGAACCATTATCTGAAAGCATAATATGCGAATCACCAATTATTATTTCTGCATGGGCTATTCCACCATCAGGTAAAGGCATCTGCATTACATGTTCAGCACTAAATGCATCACAATAAAAATCTATCGCTTTTTGTGCGTCATTCATAATTAAATAAGGTGTAACTGAATGAAACCCTTTTGGTATTGCTGAGACTGCCATAATATTCTCCTTTACTTACGCTGTGATTTTTAATATTTAATTAACTAAATATGCGTTTAATTGCCCCTAAATTTAAGCTTAGCTCATACAAAAAATTGCGTTACTTTTCGAGGTTTAAACGCTTATGCCAAGCAGCAATATTTTCATCAGGGTATTCTTCAAACTGCTTGTCACCTTCATTAATGGGCGCATTTACCCAATTTGCTTTACTACCAAGCATTAAATGAGTGCGCTCTGGCGGTATGGGTAACTCACTATCTATTGCACCAGCAAAGGGATGAACTTGCTCAGGCCAACGTGCATCGTATAACCACAAGTTAGCACTACAATGCTTACAAAAATGACGCTCTGCAGGGCTGATTTTATCGCCTGTTTTTGCATGATAAATAGTTATGTGTTCACGCCCTGTAACCTCAAGCGTGCTGTATTGCGCGTTTAAATTAATAACAAACCCGCCGCTCCCTGCGGTTTTACGGCATATAGAGCAGTAACATAAATTGTAAGGATAAGGGTGTTTTGAGTTGACCGTAAATACCACTTTGCCACAGTGACAAGCGCCATTAAGCTTCATAATATATCCAATATTTATTGTTGGCTTGAACTAATACCTTAACTAGGTGAGCTAAAAAAAACCACAACAATTACATGCTGTGGTTTTTTAATTATTGAGCTTACTAACGCTCCCAATATCTTAAATTACGCAAAGTATTTATAAATTTATCGGCTGAATGTGCCTCTAAATCTATCCAACCATCATCTACTTTTCCATCAAGGCCTGCCGCTTTAAATAAAGGCTTAGCCTCATTTGTAAAGCCTATAAATTTCATATGTGCATACGCATCACTTACAAAGTCTTTAGCTTCTGCTATGGCAGCTAGTTTTTTAGCTCCATCTTCGGTGGTGAGTACAAGTACCGCATCGTATAAAACCGATGGACCACCATTAATAACCTGATCAGCTTTAAAGTGCTTACCTTTACTGCATTTAGCACCGCCAACTTGCGGGGCAATAATTTCAAAGTTTGCACCTTCACTTTTAAGTGCATTGGTAACCGAATTGAAAATTTCTGCATTAAAGCCATCACTTACTAAAATACCTAATTTACGGCCTTTGAAGGTGTTGGGCGCATTTTTCAAAATACTTAACGCATCAGATACAGGTAAGTCTTTACGTGTCGGCGTAGCAGCTTCTGCCGGATCTGGCATTTCTTGCAAGCCAAGTCCTTCGGCAACTTTATTTGCGAGGGTTTCGTCAATATTTAACAAGTGCGATACCAAACGTTCTCGTATTGGCAAATGCTCAACTTTAGACAGCTCAAACACGTACGCAGATTGAATATGCGCCTGCTCTACCTCTGTTTGACTTAAATAAAATTGACGAGCTTGACTGTAATGATCGCTGAATGTTTCTGAGCGATAACGCAGTTTATCACCGCCACTTACTTCAGGTTCCTTTGAGCTTTTAAAGCCATGTACTGGGCATTCGCGCGGGTTGTTTTCGTCGCCGCTCCATGAGTTTGGCTCATAATTAACACGCCCTTTTGGATTGTGCATTGCCATGTGGCCATCTTGCTGAAAATGACGCATTGGACATTTAGGCGCATTGACCGGAATATGCGTAAAGTTAGGACCACCTAAACGCTTGGTTTGAGTATCTAAGTATGAAAAGTTACGACCTTGCAGTAGCGGGTCAGGTGTAAAGTCGAGCCCCGGTACAATGTTTTGAGTACAAAATGCTACTTGCTCTGTTTCTGCAAAAAAGTTGTCTACAACACGGTCAAGCACCATACGACCAACAATTTGCACTGGTACTTGCTCTTCAGGTATAAGCTTGGTGGCATCAAAAACATCAAATTCAAATTCATCAGCAAATTGCTGATCAAACACCTGTACACCTAGTTCCCACTCAGGGAAGTCGCCGTTGCCAATAGATTCCCACATGTCTCTGC
>NZ_JACJDN010000155.1:0-7157 GCF_014163565.1 Pseudoalteromonas sp. SR45-5
CCACTATTTAGATTAGCAAATGAAGTAAGTGAGCTTGAGCAAAGCTCGTTACGCCCACTGCGTAACTTAGGCGATATAGCACAAGAGCTAGCTACTTTTTTACAAGCGCAGTCACGTAAAATAGATTTAATAATGAGCCATATTTTGGCCTCAGAACAAGCCCAAGATAACGCAATACAATGTGATAGCTACGGCGGTGGCGGTATTCGTTTTACATCACCTGAAGTACACTCAATTGGCCAAGCATTTAGAACCAAACTGTTTTTGCACCACGAGGCCTCTGCGGTTTATTGTTACACCGAAGTTGTGGCAGTAGAAAAACAAGATAGCGAACAATACCAATACACTATGCTCTTTACCGCAATTAGAACCACTGACCAAGAACTTATTGTTAGAGCGAGTTTACATGCTCAAACCCGCCAACTTAAAAAACGTCAAGAACTTGATCAAAACCAAGGCGACCTAAACAGTGATAATTAGCTGACATCTTTATGTAAAATGCTAAACTAGCGCCATCTTAATTAGTATATAAAATTCATGAACTTTAGACTTTTACCAGAATGGGCCGAGCAAGACGCTGTTATGCTTACATGGCCTCACAAAGACACCGATTGGGCCGACAACTTAGCGCGTGTAGAACCTGTATATATTGAACTTGCTAAACACATAACAACGCAGCAACAGCTTGTTATTGTGGCGCATAACAGTGCCTTAAAAGTGCATATTACAGCATTACTAAATAGTGCTAACGTCTCTCTTAATCGTGTTCATTTTGTAGTAACGCCTACTAACGATACCTGGTCGCGCGATCATGGTCCGCTTACTTGCGCCGCTATTGATTCAACAGAACAATTAAAAGTATATGATTTTACTTTTAATGGTTGGGGCAATAAGTTTGAAAGCACATTAGACAATCAAATTAATCGTACTTTGGTAAAAGAGCTAAGTAGCACAAACAACCAATATCAAGCGCTCGATATGGTACTTGAAGGTGGCGGTATTGAAATAAACGAGCACGGTGTGTTGCTAACAACCAGTGAGTGTTTGCTTAATAAAAACCGTAACCCTGATTTAAACCCAAATGATATTGAAGCACTTTTGAAAGAGCACTTAGGCGCGACGAGTTTTTTATGGGTTGAACATGGCTATTTAGCGGGCGATGACACCGACAGCCACATTGATACTTTAGTGCGTTTTGCTCCAAATAATACCCTTGTATATGTGCAGTGTGACGATAAAACTGATGAGCATTTTAGCGCACTTGATGCGATGGAAAAACAACTAAAAACCTTTAAAACTGCCGATAACACCCCATATAACTTAATTGAGTTACCGTGGCCAAAAGCCGCTTATGACGATGAGCAAACACGCTTACCGGCTACCTACGCTAACTACTTAATTATTAATAATGCTGTGCTTGTGCCAACGTATAATGATGCCAATGATGAACGTGCTCTTGCACAAGTTCAAAAAGCATACCCACAACACACTATTATTGGCGTAAATTGCCAACCAATCATTGAACAATTTGGCAGCCTGCACTGTATTACAATGCAATTACCTCGTGGATTTTTAGCTGGAGCAGCACAATGACAAGCCCTGCAAAATTAACCGTTGCGTTAGTGCAACAAAGCAATACCGATAACGCAAAGGACAATATGGCAAAATCAATAAGTGCCATTCGTGAAGCCGCTCAAAAAGGTGCAAAACTGGTTGTACTCCAAGAGCTACACCGAAGCCTCTATTTTTGCCAAACCGAAAATGTTGACGTATTTGATTTAGCCGAAACCATTCCAGGCCCTAGCAGTAATGCCTTAGGTGAGCTTGCTAAAGAGCTAAGCATTGTTATTGTCGCGTCTTTATTTGAAAAACGCGCTACGGGCCTTTATCACAATACTGCGGTTGTATTAGAGCAAGACGGCAGTATTGCAGGTAAATACCGCAAAATGCATATTCCTGATGATCCAGGTTTTTACGAAAAATTTTACTTTACCCCAGGTGATATCGGTTTTGAGCCTATTCAAACCTCGGTGGGTAAATTAGGCGTGCTAGTATGTTGGGATCAATGGTTTCCTGAAGCTGCACGTTTAATGGCAATGGCTGGCGCTGAGGTATTAATTTACCCAACTGCTATCGGTTGGGATCCTAACGACGACATTGCTGAGCAAACTCGTCAAAAAGATGCGTGGGTTATTAGCCAGCGTGCCCATGCTGTTGCCAATGGCGTGCCGGTAATTAGCTGTAACCGCGTTGGCCATGAAAGTGACCCTAGTGCGCAAAGCGATGGTATTTCGTTTTGGGGCAATTCGTTTATTGCAGGCCCACAAGGTGAACTATTAGCAGAGGCTAATAATACTGATGAGCAAATTTTAGTAGTAGAAATTGATCAAAAACGCTCAGAAAACGTAAGACGTATTTGGCCTTTCTTACGTGATAGACGAATTGATCACTATAAAGACCTAACAAAAATATACCGAGACTAAGTAACCTTAACTCAAGATGGCTCTTACTTGCTAAGAGCCAACTATAAATGGAGTAATCAATGGCGTTTGAGCAATGGGCAGCCTTGCCTTGGGTAAAATCTCATAAAGATAAAATTCAATGGGGCCAGCTAAGCGGAAGTGGTTTAAGTATTGCTATTGCTGAAGGCGTTAAACAACAAGATAACTTAGTCTTAATTGTTACGCCGGATACACCAAGTGCACTGCGCCTTGAAACAGAATTAGAATATTTATTACCCGATAACCCAGTCATGGTATTTCCTGATTGGGAAACTCTGCCATACGATCATTTTTCTCCCCATCAAGATATTATTTCAGCCCGTTTGGCCACTTTAAACACCTTAAAAAAAGAACAACAAAGTGTGTTAATTGTGCCTGTATCTACTTTAATGTTGCGCACAGCCCCGGCCTCATTTATTTACGGTTCAACAATAAACTTTAAAGTGGGCGACAAACTAGACACTCATAACTTTCGTGACAACTTAGAGCAAGCTGGTTATTTAAATGTTCAACAAGTAATGGAGCACGGCGAATACGCTATACGCGGCTCTATCGTTGACTTATACCCAATGGGTAGCCCACACCCATTTAGACTCGACTTTTTTGATGACGAACTCGATACCATTCGCTTATTTGATGTAGAAACACAGCGCTCTGATGAAAAAGTAGATAAAATTGAGCTACTTCCAGCACATGAATTTCCTACTAACGACGCTGATATTGAACGCTTTAGAATAAGCTACCGTGAAAAATTTGGTGCAAGCTCGCAGCAAGACTCTGTATACATGCAAGTAAGCAAAGGTAACTGGCCTGCCGGTATTGAATACTACATGCCGTTGTTTTTTGAAAAGCTCGCGACTATTTTTGACTACCTGCCAGAAACAACTACCGTTATGCAACTGGGCGATTTAGAGCACGCGGCAGATAACTTTTGGCACGATGTAAATGTACGCTATGAGAACCGCAGAGTTGACCCACTTCGCCCATTACTAGAACCCAATGCGCTTTATCAGCCTATTGAAGAGCTGTTTTCTAATTTAGGCAATTTTGCACGTATTCGTTTATCGCTTGCAAAGCTTGGTACTAAAGCGGGCAATAAAAACTTAAGCGTTAGCGAGCTGCCTGCTATTCGAATTGATCATAAGCAGCATGAACCTTATGGCGCGTTTATAAATTATGTAGCAGAGCAAAAAAAGAAAAAAGGCCGCATATTACTCAGTGTTGAATCGGACGGTCGTCGCGAATCATTACTGAGCATTTTAAAACCAAGCGGTTTAAAATTTAAAGAATTTGAAACACTCGAACAATTTACAAAAAGCGCGAGTGATGTAGGTTTAATAGTAAGCCCGCTTGAACAAAGTGTCGTACTTGGCACTAAACCAAGCCTATCTATTATTACCGAGCAAGAACTGCTAGGTATAAAAGTATCTCAGCGCAGACGCCGCAAGCACAAGTACGAAGCCAGCCAAGATGCGCTAATCCGTAATTTAGCCGAGCTTAAAGAAGGTCAACCTGTTGTGCATCTTGATCACGGTGTTGGCCGTTATCAGGGGCTGCAAACAATTGATGCTGCAGGTGTAGTTACTGAATTTGTAACAATTACTTATGCAAGTGAAGCTAAATTGTACGTGCCAGTGTCTGCATTGCATATGCTGAGTCGTTACTCTGGTGGTGAAGAAGCCAGCGCCCCGCTGCATAAGCTTGGCTCAGATGCATGGGAAAAAGCAAAAAAACGTGCTGCTGAAAAAGTTCGCGATGTCGCCGCAGAGTTACTCGACATTTATGCTCAGCGCCAAGCAAAACCTGGTAATAAATTTACTCTAGATGCCCCCGCATATCGACAATTTAGCGATAGCTTTCCGTTTGAAGAAACTGACGATCAGCGCAACGCCATAGAAGCCGTATTAGGTGATATGCAATCAAAACAAGCGATGGATCGTTTAGTGTGTGGTGACGTAGGCTTTGGTAAAACAGAAGTGGCCATGCGCGCTGCTTTTGTAGCAGTTAACGATGATAAACAGGTAGCCATTTTAGTGCCCACCACCTTGCTCGCTCAACAACACTTTGAAAACTTTAAAGACCGTTTTGCTGATTTTCCTATTGAAGTAGGTGTACTTTCGCGCTTTAACTCCACTAAAGAGCAAAAAGACACACTTGAAAAAATGGCCAACGGTAAGCTCGATATAGTTATTGGCACGCATAAACTTATTCAACAAGACATTAAATTTAACGATTTAGGCTTGTTAATTGTTGATGAAGAGCATCGCTTTGGTGTTCGCCAAAAAGAGAAAATTAAAGCACTGCGCGCCGATGTAGACATACTCACACTGACTGCAACACCAATACCTCGTACACTCAACATGGCCATGAGCGGCATGCGCGATTTATCGATAATCGCAACGCCACCGGCTAAACGTTTAGCGGTAAAAACCTTTGTACGCCAACGCGATGTAGAACTAATACGCGAAGCGGTACTGCGAGAAATTAAACGCGGTGGCCAAGTTTACTTTTTACATAACAACGTAGAAACTATCGAGCGTGTTGCACAAGAAATTAGTGAATGGGTACCTGAAGCCAGTGTGACAACAGCCCATGGCCAAATGCGCGAGCAAGAGCTTGAGCAAATAATGACTGACTTTTACCATCAAAAATACAACGTGCTGGTATGTACCACGATTATCGAAACCGGTATTGATGTGCCTACGGCTAATACCATTATCATGGACAGAGCAGATAAACTCGGCCTTGCCCAGTTACACCAATTACGTGGACGAGTTGGGCGAAGCCACCATCAAGC
Source organism: Pseudoalteromonas sp. SR45-5 (assembly GCF_014163565.1). Classification (NCBI taxonomy): domain Bacteria; kingdom Pseudomonadati; phylum Pseudomonadota; class Gammaproteobacteria; order Alteromonadales; family Pseudoalteromonadaceae; genus Pseudoalteromonas; species Pseudoalteromonas sp. SR45-5. Next base: position 5,299 of record NZ_JACJDN010000155.1, read on the forward strand.
GTATGCCTACTTACTAACAGGTGATCCTAAAGCGCTTTCTAAAGATGCGAGTAAACGCTTACAAGCAATTGAATCATTAGAGGATTTAGGTGCAGGTTTTGCCCTCGCTACACACGATTTAGAAATTCGTGGTGCGGGTGAGCTACTTGGCGATGATCAATCAGGCCAAATGCAAACCATTGGCTTTAGTTTATATATGGAAATGCTCGAACAAGCCGTAAATGCGCTGCGCGAAGGTAAAGAGCCAACGCTTGAAAACCTACTTCAAAAACAAACCGAAGTAGATTTAAAGCTGGCTGCATTATTACCTGATGACTACATACACGATGTTAATGCACGCTTGGGTATGTATAAGCGAATTGCAAGTTGTGCTAACCTTGATGATATGGATGAACTACAGGTGGAACTAATAGACCGCTTTGGTTTACTACCTGATGCTGCTAAAAACCTATTTAGCCTACAATTATTAAAAATGAAAGCTAGTAGTTTAGGTATAACTAAAATTGAGGCAAACCCAAAAGGTGGTTACTTTGAGTTTAGCCAAGATACCAAGGTTAACCCTAGCTTCATCATTGGCTTGATACAAAGTGCGCCTAAGGTGTACAAAATGGATGGCGCAAATAAACTGCGCTTTGCAATTAGTGAGGCAAATGCCCGCGAACGCTTAAAAATGGTCACTGCAATGATTGCAGATTTCGAAAAAAAGGTTAGCCATTAATGTTGCTAAAAAAATCGCTTATTGTTTTATGCTGCTTATTTAGCAGCACTGCATTTGCAGAACGCTGGTTTGAGGTTGAGGTGCTTGTATTTAAACAGCGCCCTGCCCCGTATTTACAAGAAGACTTTAGCCTTAAGCACAAAGCTATTGAAGATAAAAATACGCTAGACTTACTGACCCCTCTTTACACTGAACAAGCAATGCAGGCCTGCATAGATGGCGATGAGCGTTTTCAAAAACGCACTTTTACTGATTCATTAGTTAATTCAAACCCGCAATCGGGTGTATGTGACAACAGTATTGACTACCTACAAAGCTACGATGAGCTACCTGTAACGCCTTTAGCACCCGCTAAAGATGATATGCAGCAAACCTATTTATTAGCGCCGCAACAGCTGCAATTTAAAGCGCAATATAGGCAACTGGACCGCAAAGGCTTAACACCTATTCTACATACTGGCTGGCGCTTTGAAGGTGCAAGCAAGTCACGCGCCCCAAGCATGCATTTAATAGCGGGTAAGCATCTTAAAAATGAACCCAATGTAACACCTAGCTATTCAAACCCTGATTTTGTAAGTTTATTAAATTCACAACCGGCACTATTTAACGACCCAGATCAACCAAAAGCAGAGTGGGAACTAGACGGTTTATTTAAAATACATTTACGACATTATTTATACATTACAGCTAATTTTGATATTAGCCAAAAGCTAGAAAACGGCGATATAGAGTCAGCCCGTTTCTCTCAGTTTAGACGTGTAATTAGTGGTGAAGTACATTACTTTGACCATCCACGAATGGGCATGATTGTCCAGATCAGAAAATTCAAACATTAATATTAAGTAGGATATAACAATGAAAAAACTCCTTATCATCGCAGCTACATTAAGCCTTGCGGCTTGTTCTAAGGTAAGTCTTGAAAATTATGAAAAAATTAAAGTAGGCATGGATAAGACTGAAGTTGAAACTATTTTAGGCAGTGCTGATAACTGTGTTGAAAAAACACTACATACTAACTGTGTATGGGGCGATGAAGCAAAAAATATCGAGATCACGCTAGTATCAGACAAAGTAACTTTATATAGCAAACATGGCTTAGCTAATAAATAAAGTGACCAAATATTAGGGGCTGATTGTATCA
>NZ_JACJDN010000156.1:0-7135 GCF_014163565.1 Pseudoalteromonas sp. SR45-5
CTTCAATACAGGCTTCAAAACACCGTGCTGCAAGCTCTTCGGGCATGCTCATATAATTCATATTGTGGGCTTTATCGTGTTCTATACACGTTTGTACAAAGTTATTTGCATCAATACCATCTTCATCTAAAAATACATGTTTATAAAAACTGTTCAAAGCATTATTAAGTGGGTGCGATAAATTAGGTGTGTTTGAAAGCCAAAGCTTTGATGCAAAACCAAAGCGAGGTTTTGCAGCAAATAAGTGCTCGCTTATATGATGATCAAATGCATGAAACCATTCGTGAGCCAATGCGCCACCGCCCGCATTTTTAGCTAAAGCAAGGGTTTGTGAAGCTGCGTTATAATGCGCTTGTACGCCTTTTTGACCGCCATGCCCAAAGGCAAAGTTAAGCTTCCCGCGCAGGCCAATTGCTTTAGGTGGTAAATGCAGTATTTGTGCAAGGTCGGCCAGTGCATCGTAAATTAAATTGGCGCTAATGTAGCGCTCTTCTTTAGTTACCCATTTACCAACGACCATTGACCTAAAGCCGAAGGTATCTCTTATATCGCTAAAGTCGACTTGGTCGTCAAAGCGATAGTCGGGTCCTTGGCGAGTAAAGCCACGTTTTAGTCTGTTAGGGTAGTTACGCATTGCAAGTTTCATATAGTAACGAATTTAATCTAAGTAACGTGCTTTTACGTGCTCAGGCATGTGTTGGGTTTGTTTTTGTATTAATTCATTTAGCGCATTATAAAGTGGTGCGGGATTTAGCTGCTCTATTAAAAACAAACTATGCGCTACAGCTTCAAGTGTGGATAGGCTGTCGGCCCGAGGAGCTTTACGAATAGCATAACGATTTTTAGGTAGCTGTTTAAAACTGACCGTTTTAAATTGATTTAGTAATGTGGTGAGCTGCAAAATTTTGTAGACTTTTTTCCATGTACCATCAACCACGATTAAATGGGTGATGTTTTTTACATTTGGCTGCTCAGTGTTATCGTCTAAATTTACAGCGTGTTCGTTAGGGTAGAGTAAAACAGTTGAGCTTACTGGCAGTGTTTTTAGTATGGAAAAGTCATCATTATTTTCGCCTTTGATTATTTGGCAATCAGTTAGGCATAAATTGAGTAGTTTAGCGGTATTTTTTGCTATTTTTTCTTCACTCGGGTGCTGTAGAATAATAACCGTAACTTTGTTGTTTATATTTGTAATTGCGTTGCAAATACAGGTGTTTATTGAAAAGTTACAATGATTACAAAGTGTGCGTGCCATTTAATAAACTTTTTGTTGCCAGTATGTTCCTCGCAATTATACATTTATAAGGTAATTAAGTTGGTTTTTTTTACGCATCAATATAAAGTAGTACTATTAAACTGTAACTTACATGGATTGTTTTAAGGGCTTAAAATATGGCAGAAATAAATATTGATACATCAGCATTAGAGAGTATGGAATCGTTATTGGGTGAGCAGTTTGCTGATACACTTGATTTTTGCTGCTCAGAGTTTGAACGTTTGGGCTCAGAAGTGTTAGCAACCATTGGTAAAGATAAAGAAGCAGCTATTCGCCACTCCCATAGCTTAAAATCGAATGCGGCGCAGTTTGGAGCTATAAGCCTTGCTGAAGTATCGCGTGTTATTGAACAAAATTTAAACCTAGATAACTTAGCTGAAGCTATCGACGCATCTAATAGCTTAATGGCTCAAGTAACAGGCTCTCAAGCTAAGCTAAATGAATGGTTAGCATCTCGTTAATTATTGAAGCCGAAACGTGAATTTATTTCAGTATTAAGCACCTAAATTGACTGGCATTTTACGCCTTTACTAGGTTAGTCTAAAGACTCACTAGGGCGTGTTGAACTTTCGGGATTGAATTTGCAACGAGTGTCTGGTTTTTAGGTTAGGCAGAGCCTATGCAGTGTGGTTTTTCCACATAAATAGGCGATAACAACACATAAAATCCAAACACGCATTGCCCAGAGGGTTCTTCCTAGGGGCTATTTTCTCTTTGTTACTCAATTTTTACTTAGCCCACTAGGTTACAAATCTCGCGCCGCGATTAAATCGCCCCTAGGTTGAACAAATTTAATCCATAAAGTCAATACGCCCTAAAGAGGTAAAAATGTCTGATATTAAAAAGAGTCACAAATTAGAAGGTGTATGTTATGACATTCGTGGGCCGGTTTTAGCACAAGCTAAAAAAATGGAAGACGAAGGTCAAAAAGTATTAAAATTGAATATAGGTAATCCTGCTGCTTTTGGTTTTGATATGCCAGAAGATATGCACCGCGATATTATCCGCAACTTATATTCAGCCCAAGGTTACTGTGACTCTAAAGGCCTCTATTCAGCCCGCGTGGCTATTTATCAGCACTATCAACAACGTGGATTACATAATTTAGATGTAGATAGCATATATATTGGTAATGGCGTAAGCGAACTTATTCAGATGATCACCCAAGCGCTATTAAATAATGGCGATGAAGTGCTTATTCCAGCTCCAGATTATCCACTTTGGACTGCTTCTGTCACATTATCGGGTGGTAATCCGGTGCATTATTTATGTGATGAAGAGCAAGATTGGTTTCCGGATATTGCAGATATAAAAAGCAAAATAACGTCTAAAACTAAAGCTTTGGTATTAATTAATCCTAATAATCCGACAGGTGCGGTTTACAGTGATGATTTGTTAATGCAATTAATTGATATAGCGCGTGAACATAAACTGCTGTTATTGAGCGATGAGATTTACGAAAAGATTTTATACGATGGTATAACGCATACTTCAATCGGCTCACTGTGTGATGATGTACCAATCATTACTTTTAATGGTTTAGCAAAAACCTACCGTGCAGCGGGGCTAAGAATGGGGTGGATGGTGCTAAGCGGTCGTACCTCGGTAATGGATGATTTACGCAAAGGTCTTGAAATACTTTCATCTATGCGTTTGTGCGCAAATGTACCTGCGCAATATGCAATTCAACAAGCGTTGGGCGGCGTGCAATCAATTGATAATTTAATTAACCCAGGCGGGCGCTTATACGAGCAGCGCGATATAGCATGGCGCGGGTTAAACGCTATTGAAGGCATTAGTTGTAAAAAACCTAAAGGCGCGCTTTATGCGTTTGCCAAAGTAGATACAGCACTTTTTAACGTTAAAGATGATGAAAAGATGATGTACGATTTGCTAAAAGCCGAAAAAATATTACTTGTACATGGCAGGGCGTTTAATTGGCCCGAGCCGGATCATTTTAGATTGGTATTTTTACCAAGCAAAGATGATTTATCGGATGCGATGTTAAAAATGAAGCGTTTTTTTAAAGACTATCGCCAAGTATAGTTATTTAAAAAGTAAAAAAACGAGCCAAATTTGGCTCGTTTTTTTACTTTAGTCATGAATATATTGGCTAATACGCTTTATCTACACGCACCGTGTTGTCGTTCAAGTACACTAATCTTACGTTATCGCCTTTGCTAAAGCGCATTGATTGGTCTTGGTCTTGAACAACCATAAACTGGTCGCCGTTTTCAACTTGTATTAATAACTCTACAAAATGATTTTGCTGATAATGACTTTGCTGCTGCCTATTGTGTGCAACACTGCCGCCAATTACCGAGCCTAATATTGTTGCTACTGTGCGGCCGCTACCGCCACCAAACTGGTTGCCTACAACACCACCGAGTAATGCACCGCCGAAGGTTTTCCAGCCGTTGTTTTTGTCTTGAATGATTTCTTGTTCGGTAATATTGCGTACCGATTTTACGTCACCAAATAAAACTTGCTGCACAGGGACTGCTTTATTGCGCTCGTATTGAGCAAAAGTTGGCGCGCTCACACTAAGTAGGGCACACATTATTAATATTATAGCTTTCATAATAATCTCCTATTGGTAGCCTTTATGGGCTTATTAGCCCGTAAAGGCTTAGTAACTACCAACCAAATGTCGATTTTTGTTTAGTTTTACGAATTTCAGTTTCGTCAGCCCATTCAACTAGGCCGCTTTCCATATCCATTAAACGCATCGTAAATTTATAGTATACGTCTGATTTATCGGCATTTGATTTAACTATGCTCGATAAATTTCCGTATAACATATATTGCGCGCCAATTTGTTTACCAAATGCAACGGCTGTTGCAGGGTTAACCAGGGCATCTTCGTTTTGAAACGTTAATTGCTCACGTACTGACTCAACACGCGTCATATCTACAAAACGGAACTTACCACTGCGTAGCATTTGCGTTGAGATTGAATCGGTGATTGATTCAGTATCAATGTGCTCACTAGTTTTATTTTTAATACGCTCAACAAATACTACGGGGCGTTTATTAGCGGTCATTGTGCCAACAACGGGTGAGCTGAGTAATGAATCGGTCATTTGGCTCGCTACTTTTTGTAAGTCGGTAGAGCCAAAATTAATATCGGTTGTTTCTACTGCTTGTGCGTCGCCATAACTTACTACGGCTTTATTAGCACAGCCACTTAATACTAAAGCGCTCAGGCCAACTAAAGCGTAAGTTGATGCTGTTTTAAATTTGTTACTGATGATCATGGTTGTTTCCTTTAATCTTTAAATTCTTGTGATTCGGTAGACACTTCTCTTACTGCTAAAGAAAAGGTAACCGCATCAGAGCTCGGTGCTAAGCCCGGTAATTGTGTTTTTGCAAAACCAAATAAGGTGAGTGCTTGCCAAGGTGAGTGGTTGCCTTTAATAACAAAGCCGTCTTTATCAAACCAATTAAATTGATACTGTAAATACTGTGATTTTTTATACTGGCTCGAAAGTGTCACTACCACATCGGTTAACTGGTTAGTTTGACGTGTTTTCACATCAGTAATGGCCAGCTTTTTACCAAGCTCTGGGTTATCTACACGTAATTGCTCATTAAACTGGTTTTTATTTTGTTCAACAGAAATACCCGATGTAACCGGTTGGCTGGAACATGCACTGAGCATTAAGGCTGCTAATAATGGCGCTATGTATTTCATGATGGCTCCTAAAGTTGAACTACGTGGTAATTAAAGTAGTTATTAATAGAGGTTAAGTAAATTAACGTTAACCCTTGCTTACTAATGGTAAAATTTATGGGTGCTTGTGTGCCTATATGCAGAGAATGCTCACCTGTATTTAGGCTTTGCCTTGCGACACTTATTTGATTTGGAAGTGTAAGCCAGCTGCGTGTATCAGCTTGCTCAGACGCCAAATTATAAATATTAGCAAGTATGTTACCTACATCACCGGCACTGCGAGCAAGTTCTGCCCGTACTTTCTCTTTGGCTACTAATCTGAGTACTTGGCGAGCGACTTTTGCAGGTATTTGATCTTCTAGAGTTTTAGCTGCAAGTGCCTCAATGTGTACCAGTGGGCTAAGCGCCAAGCTTTGTGCATCTATATTTATATTGTTAAGGCGGCGCACATAGGCATTATCTTTATATACCGGCATCGCCAAGCTGTAAAAGCGTGCATCGCCACGTGATGAATAAATTGGCAAGCGCAGTTTAAATTCATCTTGTTTTGGTACTAATCCTTGTTCAAATAAAACAATTACTTCGCCTTGTGATGAAGAAATAGTGGGCGTATCGCCAAAGCGTTTTTTAAATTCATTTAGATCTTGGTCAAACCCTTGTTTTTTAGCAAGGCGCATCACATCTTGCTGTAAATAAATATTGTTAGGTTGTATAGCCAATGCTTTTTTATAATCGATATAGGCGTCGTCGTATTGTTTAGCACTTTGGTAAAGCAAAGCAGATAAGTAAAATGTGTAGGCATTTTGAAAGCCATTTTTTATGTTTCTGGTTACATTGCTCATGCTTGGGTAGTGTTGCTGAGCTTCTTTAACGGTTGAGTCTACTTCTGCTTCATTCTCGCTAAGCGCATCAACTTGTACTTTATTAGCTCGGCGAATTTCGACCAATGCGCCTTCAACATCATTTTTATACACGTAGTTAAGTGCTTTATAACTATGAAGCATGCTCATTTCGTAAGCGGGTGGCACATAAGTTATTGCTGAGTCGTTGGTAAATAAAGCGTTACTTTGTTCAAGGCCCGCACTAACTTGTATTTTGGCGGCTTCACGCTTTTTTTGCATTTGCGTATACACGTTCTCAAATTTACTTTGTGCATCATCTGGTGTATTTGCTAAGTCGTTTAAACGAGCTTGCTCAAGTTGGTTGAGTAAGTAGCTGCTGTGCAGGGTGCTATTATTAGCAATAAGGGATTGCGCTTCTTCGATGTTGTTTTTCTCGATCGCATTTCTTATTGGTGTCATTTGTGTGGCATAGTCATTAAATAGGTCATTAAAACCCATTGTGCTACACCCACTTAAAATAAAACAAAAGCTTAAAATTATACTGCGGCGCACTGAGCACTCCTCTTAATTTACCTGTATACATTAACATACTATTTTTAGCTAAATGTGTGAAATATTGTAAAAAATCGTAGAGTAAAACTGCCTGCTAATAAAGAAATATAAAGTGACATTAGTGAACAAAATGTGAATTTTTTTGGTTTATTATCACTCCACTGAAATAGTATTTTCGCTTTAGCGGTCTTGCTAAGAGTTATATCACTTAGAGGAATTAAAAAATGAAAAAGTTTACAGGTGCAGCAATGGCTGTAATGGTAGCAGGTTTAGTTGGTTGTAATGCAACAGAGGCAGAAACGGCAACATCAAGTGCAGTTGCTAGTAATGGCGCAACAACTGATTTAGTTCATTGTTATGATGCGAATGTATGTGGTGGCCATAACGATTGTAAAACAGCTGAGAATGCATGTGCAGGTCAAGCGTCATGTAAAGGGACTGGTTTTGTAGCAATGCCTGCAAAATCATGTGCTGACGTTGGCGGTACAGTAAAAGATAAATGGGTTGGCAGTGTAGCTAAAGCAGATTTAGTACATTGTAACGATGTAAATGTGTGTGGCGGTCATAACGATTGTAAGACTGCTAATAATGCTTGTGCTGGACATGCATCATGTAAAGGCACCGGTTTTGTATCAATGCCTGCAAAAGCATGTGGTGATATTGGTGGTTCTGTAGGTAGCTAATACCAATTTATCGAACGCATAAAATAAGCTTGAACGATGTGTTTATTATTCAGGCTTATTAAGGAAGTTTATGACAAATCGTTTTTTAGGTTTTGGTTTAGGACTAAGA
>NZ_JACJDN010000157.1:0-7117 GCF_014163565.1 Pseudoalteromonas sp. SR45-5
TGAAAAAATTCCCATAACATTTACCTCTGTAATTAAAACTTAGTTAGTCTGCTATAACTAGTATCAATATGCTTGCCAACTTTTTAAAAGTTAAAATACACTTTATTTTCATTACGTTAAACTAAATATACAAATTTCTTTAGTTATCCCTAATTATGAAATACACTAACTGTTAGTAAAAATGACCAAGAGTTAGGAAATATGAGCCAATATCGCCAACAGGATAATTTACTCGGCCAATCAGATAGCTTTCTGTCTGTATTAGATCAGGTATCGCAACTGGCTAATTTAGATAAACCGGTACTTATTATTGGTGAACGCGGCACAGGTAAAGAGCTAATAGCAGCACGCTTACACTTTTTATCAAAACGCTGGGATCAAAACTACGTAAAGCTTAACTGTGCAGCGCTTAACGAAAACCTACTCGAAAGTGAGTTATTTGGCCACGAAAGCGGTGCTTTTACGGGGGCAAGTAAACGTCACGAAGGTCGTTTTGAACGCGCTAACAGCGGCACACTGTTTTTAGATGAATTAGCTAATACCTCAGCTATGGTACAAGAAAAACTGCTGCGCGTTATAGAATACGGTGAGTTTGAACGTGTTGGCGGCAAACAAACTGTAAAAGTAGATACCCGCTTAGTGTGTGCGACAAACGAAGATCTTCCTTATTTGGCCGAGCAAGGTGAATTTAGAAGTGATTTACTCGACCGTTTAGCCTTTGATGTAATTACCCTGCCACCACTGCGCGAACGCCAAGACGATATTATGCTTCTTGCTGAGCAGTTTGCGATGAATATGGCGCGCGATTTAGAGTGGGAACTGTTTAGCGGTTTTACCCGAAGCGCAACAGAAACACTGCTTAGTTATGACTGGCCTGGTAATATTCGTGAACTTAAAAATGTGGTTGAACGCAGTTTGTATCGCCACGGTAGTGAACATATTCCCGTTCACCAGATTATTTTAGACCCATTCGATAGCCCATTTAGACCAAAAGCGCGCATTAAAGCACCTATAGCAGCTCAAACGGTTAATGCCGAGCCTATTCTTGTTGCGCCACCGATTACTCAAGCAAGCAGTAATGTAGCCGTCGATATTCAATTTCCGTGCAGCTTAAAAGAGCGTTCAAACGACTTTGAAATAAACATGATTAATAAAGCACTCGAACATAGCCAATTTAATCAAAAGAAAACTGCAGAAGTACTTGGTTTAACGTATCATCAATTACGTGGTTATCTTAAAAAATACAACTTGTTGGATCAACAATAGTCAGAGGTTATGCGGGTGCATAAATTATTACTTGTTTTGCTTACCACCACTTTAGTTGGTTGCCTTGATAGCAAAGAAGAAATCATAGAAGAAAAAAACCAAGGCTTAGTTTATTGCGCTGAAGCTAACCCTGTGTCGTTTAATCCGCAAGTCACGACCACCGGTTCAACTATTGATATAATTGCTAACCAATTATACGACCGCTTAATTAGCATTGACCCTGTTACGGCAGAGTTTCAAAGTGAGCTGGCGACCGATTGGAAAATTAGCAAAGATGGTAAATCGGTTACCTTTACCCTGCGTAAAGATGTAAAGTTTCATACAACTTCTTATTTTACCCCATCGCGGGACTTTAACGCCGACGACGTTATATTCACCTTTAGCCGATTATTCGATGTATATAATCCATATCACTTTGTGGGCGATGCCGATTACCCGTATTTTCAAAGTGTAGGAATTGATCAACTTATTCGCAAAATTGTGCGCGTGTCTGACTACCAAGTCCGTTTTGAATTGTTTAATCCTGAAAGTAGTTTTTTAGCTAATATGGCTACCGACTTTGCCGTGGTGCTTTCAGAAGAATACGCCATGAAACTTAAGAAAAATAATCAAAAAAACTTATTTGATCAGTACCCTATTGGCACCGGCCCGTATATTTATAAAGAATACCGCCGAGATCATCTTGTGCGCTTTTACCGTAACCCACTTTATTGGAAGCATGACGTTGCACTTGAGCAATTGGTTTACGATATAACCCCTAACGGCACTACGCGCATAGCAAAAATGCTGACTAAAGAGTGCGATGTAACGGCTCATCCAAGTAGTGCACAATTGAGCATTTTAGCGCAACGCGATGATATAAACGTCGAAAAAGAAACAAACTTAAACATAGGTTATTGGGCATTTAATACAGAGCGTGCTCCGTTTGACGACTTACGCGTACGCCAAGCGCTTGCGCACGCAATAGATGTAGATAAAATAATGCAGGCGGTTTATTACGGTAACGGTACTCGCGCACAATCTATTTTGCCGCCAACCTCTTGGGCATTTGAGCCACAAGAAGATATACCTACGTTTGATCCAGAACTTGCTAAAAAATTACTTATTGAAGCAGGGTTGCCTAATGGCTTTGATATGACGATATGGGCTATGCCTGTGAGTCGTATTTATAATCCCAACGCACGTAAAATGGCTGAGCTTATGCAAAGTGATTTACGCAAAGTAGGCGTTAACGTCAGTATTGTAGAATATGAGTGGAATACGTTTATTCAACGTATTGGCGAGCATAGGCACGACAGTGTATTACTTGGTTGGGCCGCAGATACACCCGACCCTGATAACTTTTTTAGCCCGCTGCTGAGTTGCACCGCTACTTTTAGTGGCAAAAACCCTGCAAACTGGTGTAATCCCCAATTTGATTTATTGCTTACTAAAGCACTAGACACCACTGATTTAAACAAACGTAAAAAATACTACGAAGATGCACAAAGCTTAATTATTAAAGAGTTGCCGTTATTACCAATTGCTCATGGCTTGCGCTTTCAAGCAAGTAGCGCTGATGTGGAAGGCATAACACTTGGCCCGTTTGGTGCTATTTCGCTTGCTAATGCGAGGAAAAAATAATGATCTTAGATTATATTTTACGTCGCCTTGGTTTGTTCTTTTTTATGATACTAATGCTCAGCGTATTTACGTTTTCACTGGCGTATTTATTTCCCGGTGATCCGCTAAGTAATTTAAGTGGCATACCAAGTGGTAACTTTGCACAGCATAGTGAGCTTGAGGATAAATATTTATACAACAGCAATTACTTTATGCAATACATTGCCTTTTTAGGGAGAATATTTCAAGGCGATTGGGGGCTTTCATTTGCCTCTGGTAACAGCGTGTTTAGCCATATTATTGACTTACTACCGGCTACTTTAGAGCTAAGCGTATATGCATTAATTGTATCGGTTGTTATTGGTGTACCTACTGGCATTTTAGGCTCTGGCTATCATAAACGCTGGCCCGACAAACTTATAAACTCTGTCACTATGGTAGGTTATTCAATGCCTGTGTTTTGGCTCGCATTGTTGTTAATAATGGTTTTTTCATTAAAGCTTGGCTGGTTTCCTATGTCGGGCAGAATGGGCCTCCTTTACGAAATACCCGCCAGTACAGGGTTTATATTAATTGATATTGCTCTAGCTGGATTTCCATATAAAGGGATGGCCTTTGTTGATGCGCTGCGTCATTTAACACTCCCTACTATTGTATTGGCCATGTATCCAACCACGGTATTAGTGCGCTTTACTCGCGAGTCTATGCTTAAGGTAATGGATCAAAACTTTATTAAAACAGCTAGGGCAAAAGGCCTTAACCGCCGTCAACTTATCATGCACCATGCACTGCGTAATGCTCTACTACCGGTAATTAAGCAAATTGGTTTGCAATTTAGCACCTTGATAACACTTGCGATGATTACTGAAGTTATTTTTTCTTGGCCGGGTATTGGCCGATGGTTAATCGATAGTATTTATCAGCGCGACTTTCCTGCAATTCAAGGCGGATTAATGGCGGTGTCTTTATTTGTTATTTTAGCCTCTATTACAGCTGAGCTTACTTACACTTTATTCGATCCACTCTCGCGGAATCAGGCCCATGGCAAAGTTTAATTTATTTTCTGAAGAGTCGAATAAATCGCCACTTGCGCGATTTTGGCGCAAATTTAAAAACAATCACCCAGCTTTGGTTGGTTTATGGATATTTATGGCGTTTGCATTATTGGCCGCCACAGCTCCTTTTTTAGCGCCCTATGGCGTAAACCAACAGCATAGTGATGCACTACTCATACCGCCCTCATGGCGAGAAATGGGCGATGTACGCTTTATTTTAGGCACCGATGATTTAGGCCGTGATGTACTCTCGCGCTTAATGAATGGTGCAACATATACGTTTGGACTTTCTGTTGTAGCTGCCCTAATCACGACCCTATTTGGTGTATTAGTGGGGACTTTTGCAGGGATTAGTAAAGGGTTGCGTTCAAGCTTTTTAAATCATTTACTTGATATAACACTTTCTATTCCTTCTTTGTTATTGGCCATAATAATAATCGCCATACTCGGTCCTGGTTTAATGAATACCGTATGGGCAATTATTTTAGCGTTACTACCGCAATTTATTCACTCGGTGCGCAACCTAATTGTTGATGAATTAAGTAAAGATTACATTACTGCGTTTAGACTCGATGGCGCATCTAATTGGCATATAATATCGCGCGGTATTTTCCCTAATATTTATGAGCATATTGTGGTTATATTCACGATGGCGCTTTCTACTGCGATATTAGATATTTCAGCACTGGGATTTTTAAAATTAGGGGCTCAGCCACCAACGACCGAATGGGGCGCAATATTAGCCGAAAATCTAGGCCTTATTTATTTAGCGCCGTGGACTGTAGCGCTACCTGGTGTACTGTTATTTTTAGCCGTGTTATCTACTAATTTAGTAGGCGATGGCCTGCGACAAGTGCTAAAAGCACGTAAGGCTGATTAAATGCAATTACTCGATGTTCGTAACTTAACAATTGAACTACGTACCTCTGAAACTGTAATTAGAGCTGTAGACAGAGTGAGCTTTAGCTTAAAAGAAGGTGAAGTACATGCGCTTGTGGGCGAGTCTGGCTCTGGCAAAAGCTTAATAGCAAAAGCGATTATTGGTGTATTAAACGAGCGCTGGGATATTACTGCCGACCGTATTCATTGGCGCGGCGTAGACTTAATGCGTTTAAGCCCAGAGAAACGCCGTAAAATAGTAAGCCAAGATATAGCGATGATCTATCAAGACCCAAGTCGCTGCCTTGACCCAACCGCTAAAATATTTGACCAAATTGCTGAAACACTCCCAGAGGTCGCAACTAAAGGTTTCTTTTTAAAACGCAACCGAGAGAGAAAAGACAGAGTAAAAGCGCTTATTCATAAGGTGGGTATTAAAAACCACGAAGCGGTACTAAGTAGTTACCCTCATGAGCTCTCAGAAGGCGTATGTCAAAAAGTAATGATTGCGATGGCCATTGCTCGCACGCCTAAACTTTTAATCGCTGATGAGCCCACTACAGCGCTTGAGAGCACAACTCGCGCACAAGTATTTAGGTTACTAAAAAGCTTAAATCAACTTAAAAACATGTCTATTTTGATGATCTCTCATGAACTGGAAGAGATTGCACATTGGTCGCATGGCATTCATGTTTTATATTGCGGGCAAATGGTTGAAGCAGGCCCAACCCATGAAATATTTAAACAGCCTCGCCATCCATACACGCAAGCATTACTAAAAAGCTTGCCAGACTACGAGCAAGGCTTAGCACATAAAGAACCTTTTTATGCACTTAAAGGGACTATCCCTACCCTGCAACATTTGCCCATTGGCTGTCGCCTTGGGCCGCGTTGTCCGCAAGCACAAAAAGCCTGTGTGGTTACACCAGCCCTAACTAAGCATCATGGTCATAGTTATGCGTGTCACTTCCCGTTAATTAAGGACATGAAGTAATGCAACCACTGTTAAAAGTACAAGCACTTTGTAAAACCTTTAATGTGCGAGCTGGGCTTTTTTCACGTAAAAAGTTTGAAGTCCTTAAAAACATTTCATTTTGCGTAGGTAAAGGTGAAAGCATTGCCATAATTGGCGAAACAGGCGCAGGTAAAAGTACGTTGGCAAAACTACTTTCAGGAGCTGATAGCGCTGATAGCGGGCAAATTTTGCTCGAGAATAATATTATCGAAGATAATGGCGTACGCGATAATCAATGTCGCCATATTCGTATGATTTTTCAAGATTCAGCTGCATCGCTCAACCCGGGGTTAACCATTGGCGAAATGCTTGATGATTGCCTGCAATATAATACTGAGCTTGATGCTAGTGAACGCACTGAAAAGATTGATGCAACGCTTTCTAAGGTGGGTTTGTTAATTGATCATAAACACTACTACCCGCATATGTTTAGTGTGGGGCAGCTACAGCGTGTAGCGTTTTCTCGTGCATTAATTTTAGATCCTAAGGTGATTGTACTTGATGAAGCTGTTTCATCTTTAGATCCCTCCATACGGGCGCAAATAGTAAACTTGTTACTTAAGCTGCAGCGCGATACAGGCCTTACGTATGTGATGATCACTCATCATTTAAGTTTAGTACGTCACATTAGTGATTTTGTAGTTGTACTTGATAAAGGCGAAGTGGTTGAATACGGTCCTACTGAAGATGTTTTTCAAAACCCTCAATCAAAAGTAACGCAGCGTTTATTAAGCTGCTAAAGCAGATTATAAATACCTAACTTTTTTGTAAGGTAACCGTATTTAACTAGGTCTTCTTGTTAATTGTATTTAATTAACAAGAGATCTCATGCTTAAACAAAAGTTACTACTTAGCCTTTCCCCATTACTCCTTCTATCAGCCTCAGCTATTGCTGATACAAATTGGGTTGGTGGCGTTGATCATTTAGGTTTAACCGTATCAAACTTAGATGCATCCAAAGCATTTTTTACTGATGTACTTGGCTTTAAAACGCTAGGGAATGACCCAGTCTATCCTGCTTATTTTTTATCAAACAATAAAATAACCATTACATTATGGCGCGTGAAAAACGATGCAAAACGTGTGGAGTTTAATCGAGCAGAAAATGTGGGCTTACACCATTTAGCACTCAGTGTTGAAAGTATCAAAAAGTTAAGCGAGCTACATGAACACTTAAAAATGCAAAATAATATTATTATAGAGTTTGCACCCGAAAACTTAGGTAGCGGCCCAACCCAACATATGATGATAAGAGAGCCTAGCGGCAATCGGATTGAGTTTATTGCCAGAGGTAATTAAA
>NZ_JACJDN010000158.1:0-7084 GCF_014163565.1 Pseudoalteromonas sp. SR45-5
AGCGGAAAGCTTGCTTGCTGCCAACTTATATTTAAATGATGCGTTACAAAGCTTACAAGCATGGCGCGCATTCTAAAGTTTATATAACCGGTGGCTTTTAAGCAGCGCATGCAAGCGTCAATAATTGGAATACCTGTTTGACCTTGCGCCCAGCGTTCAATATCGTTTTTCACACGTTCATCATCACGATACGGAAATACGTGATAACCCGGATTAAGAGCTAAAAACTCCATAGAGCACTCGCTTTCAAACTTTTGCATAAAGTGGCAGTGCCAATGCAAGCGCGATACAAACGCTGCTAGTGGGCGTTTCCAACCTCTTTTGTCAGGGTGTTTTGAATGATATTCATCAATGGTCATTTGATACACTTGCCTAAGGCTAATGTTCCCCCATGCTAGATAGGGCGAAAGCCGAGAGCAGTGGGTTTGGCTTAAACTTGGGCTCGATATTCCCTTTTGATAACCTTTACCGCGCTCGGCAAAAAAACTCTGCATTACAGTTCGCGCATGCAGTGGGCCACCTTGTTGAAAGCTGTCGTGATCTTGAGTGTAAGCGCTTGGCAACTCAGGCGCTTGATAGTTATTAAGGGTAATTGTTTTTATACTCTTCCAATTAGGAACAGCAATAGGTGCTTGCATTGTTTGCTGCCAGCGTTCGTTCCAATTATTACGATTTTTTTTGCCGCGAATTACCGCGCCTGTTTGCGACTCTTGCCAATTAATGTGGTTATGCTGGCACCATGCTTTTATTGCCTTATCGCGCTCAAAGGTGTTGTTTAAGCCTATTTCTTGATGGCTAAAAATATTAACTATTTCCAACTGCGTCTTTATCGACTCAAGTAAATCGTTCATATTTAAATTAAATATATAAACACAGGCGTTAAAACGCGCTAGCTGATTATTTAACTCAACTATCGATTGATACACAAAGCGCCAGTGCCGCTCATTGTAGTGTGCATCTTCGAGCAGTAATGGCTCAAAGTTATAAAGTAACAGGGTCGGTAAGCCATTACTAAATGCATTTTTTAATGGTTGATGATCGCTAAGACGTAAATCACGTTTAAACCACACGATGTTTATTTTTTCTTTCATACTGGCAATATTAAAACCGTGGCATTATAAATAATAGGACAAAACCAATACGTATTAAATGTAGAAGAAGACTAGTGTAAAAACGATTTTGATATAGGCAACTCATGTTAAGGTGATACTAAAATGAGTCGCCAATAAAAGAAGTATTATAAATAGGGAGAATTACCGTGATAGTTAAGCAATTTTGGCACTTGCAGTCATGTGAGAGTACACCTATTAAAGCTTCACCAATTGCAACTACTTCCATTATCTTTTCCTAAAACTTGCGGGGGTATCGCTTTGTATGACGATACCCTCAGTTAGGGTAAAATTAAAAACGCTTACCAATAGTAAAGCTAAAGACACGAGATATGACAACGCGCGCATTAAATATAATTGATTGATCTGCTACCGTTTCACCTGAGTGAAACTTCCCTCTGATAAGTTTCCTGAGTTATTTAGGTTTTTAACATCGACACGAAGATTTAAGGGTACTCGCCGAGATATCATGGTATGTAGGTAGGGCATCAAAGGCTCCAAACGTTGCTACTGTTTTGGCTCCGCATTTAGTAGCAAAGTCTATAGCCTTTGAAACGTTAGTAAAGTTATTTGCCCAGTCAGTAAATTCTGTTTTATTACTCACTAGCGAAGATATTTGATATAAAAAACCACCTACAAACGCATCGCCTGCAGCTGTGGTATCCACAACATATGCCTTAGGGCAAGGATAAGTACCACTAAATGAGCTAGATGAAAAAGTAATAGGCTCGCCACCATCGGTCATTAAAACTAAAGCTACGCCACTATCTACCCAACTTCTAATAGTGGTATCAATATGCTCTATTCCATAAAGCGAGATCAGCTCATCTTTACTCGCTTTAATAACATCAACTGTTTTAGCAACATCCTCAATAACAGATTTAGCTGTGAGTGGTTCATCCCAGAAGGCTGAACGAAAGTTAATGTCAAAGCATGTAACCGAGCCTGATTCTTTAAAGTGTTTTAGCGCATGTAAGGTTGTATTTAATACTAAAGGTTTTGCAAAAGAGCCTGAACAAAAACTCACAATTTTAGGTGTTGAAAATAAAGAGGGCTCTAAATCGGTTATTTGTAAATCGTAATGTGCAGCATCTTTATCATAAAATTCAAATGTACGTTCACCGTTTTCATCCAACGATACGAACGCGAGTGCCGTCTTCCCTTTTTTTGAAAAGCCAACATAAGATGTGTTTACATTATACATTTTGAGTGCATTTATTAAAAAGCGACCAAATTTATCATTGCCTACTTTACCAAGCAAATGACTTGAACCACCAAGCTTTGCTACGGCTACAGCAACATTAGCGGGTGCGCCTCCGGCAAACTGTGTGAAGTCTAGTTCGCTATTTGATGCCTTATTGTGCATGCAGTCATGTGAGAGTATATCTATTAAAGCTTCACCAATTGCAACTACTTCCATTATATTTTCCTAAAAATTGCGAGGGTATCGCTTTGCATGACGATACCCTAGATTAGAGTAAAATTAAAAACGCTTACCAATAGTAAGGCTAAAGGTACGAGGTAAGACAACGCGCGCATTAAATGTAGTTGCTTGACCTGCTACCGTTTCACCTGCGCGAGGATCCCCCTCTGATAAGCCTTCTGAGTTATTTAGGTTTTTAACATCGGCACGAAGGTAATAACCGTCTTCGTTTTCAAGGGATAAACCAAGGTTTAACATGCCATACATAGGCAGTTCTGCTGTGTTGGCGTCGTCGGCATAACGTTTACCGCTCCAAGAGTAGCTACCATGAATAGCTGCCATACCCCACGAAAAATCTTCAAACTGATAGCTACTAGTTAATTGGCCAAAGTGCTTAGGCACACGTACAGGTAAGTTGCCGTTTATATCAATAGAGGCAGAGCTTCCATTAGCATCCAAGTATTGCGCCGCTGGTGTGTTTACAAATTCGGGTGATTGGTACGTTGCAGATACACCAATGCGCCAGTCTTGGGTGATTTGCAGGTTAAATTCGGCTTCTACACCTAAGGTTTCTGTGTTTCTAAAGGCTTGACGTTGCACTACTTGACCATTTTCAACAGTAGGTACATTAAAGAATAAATCATCCGCAGCGGCGAAGTAACCGGTTACAAATGCTGCGACATCACCTTCGTTATATTTAATGCCCACCTCGGCCATTACCGTTGAAGCTGGTTGTGTTTCACGTCTCTCAGAGTTATTAAATTGATTAATTTCCTCTTGACTAGTTAGGTTGGTAATCGCCATGTATTTATCTACATCAGGCATACGAAAACCATCTGCATATCGAGTGAATACCGCTAAGTCGTCGTTAAATTTGTAGTTAGCTGCAATTGTCCATGCCATTTCGTTGTATTCAACATCAAAGTTTCGGTAAGTCCCATCACCAAAGGGCAGGGTAATATTCCCATTGACGGTATCAGTATCGCTGGCAAAACTGTCAATTGTGTAATTAGCTTGGTTTTGCGCTTCCCCATCTGCTTTGAGGGTTTCGTACCTTAGGCCCAGATTAAACGACACATCTTCAAGCTCGTATTCAAAGTCAGCAAAGGGCGCAAGGGTATTTTCACTATAAACAATATCGGCAAAACCATGTGATCCAGCCTGAATACCTTTGTAAGTACCGCTGGCAATGTCAAGACCTTGTGCATCTGTAAATACAACATCTAAGCGCTGCGGCAGGGGCTCTACTGATTGCAGTGTATTAATTCGATAGTCGGTAACATGGCCATTAATATTAGAGAAGAATAAGCCAAAATTAGCATAAAGAGTCCCTTCGCCTATATCATCAAAGGTGTAGTTGAATTTTGTTTCGTTCTGAAAGTTATCGCCTTCAAAACGTCTATGCCAAAAGCCTGCGTTTATTCCGTATCCATTGGTGTTGTAGGTATTTACGTTGCTTGAATCAGCCAATACAAAGCCGTTTCCTGCATCGCGTATATCGTAACTTAGGTTACCATCAACCATGGCACCTGCAAGGACATCAGTATTTGCAGCATATATAGCTTGTGCTTTACTAGCTAACGATTCGGCGTTACCTACGTTAATGATGCCGGTAAAGGTTGTTAGCATATCGGTATAACGCATTTGATTTGAAAAGACTAAGTTTTCGTTGATTTCAATTTCGGTTGTATTGCCAAAGTAGGTCACATTAGCGTAGTTACCATCTGCAATATCCAAATCAATGTCGCCGCTTGGGGTGTTATTAAGAGTTAATAAACGCGCACCTGCTGAGTTACCGGTGGTGCCATCTCTGATATCCATCCCGCCTGGGATTGTTTTAGCATTGGTGGTTGAGCCAATTAATGGCTGAGGAATAAAAAAGAATGATCTATCGTTTTGTTTATTAAACTCAAAGCGGGTAAAGCCGCTGCCATCTTTAAAAAAGTGCTTAATATTACCATTAAGCTCACCACCTTGGTTAGCTGTATACCCCGGATCGCGTGCGGAGTCATCCTTGCGATACCAAGCGCCAACAGCATAGGTTGTCTGATCGTCTATTGATCCGCTAACCCAACCTTGTCCACCTAGGCGGTTGTTGCTGTTGGTTTCAAAAAACACATCACCTTGGGTATCATCGGAGCCTTCACGAGAAATAAAATTAATAAACCCAGCTGGCGCGCTACCAACAAAAATTGACGAGGCACCACCACGAATAGCTTCAACGCTGCCAACAAAATTAGACAAACGGGTAAAGCGATCATTTTGAGTAAATAAAATATCTTGATTATAAAACACGGTCATACCATCACGAAGTAGTGCTGTAAACTCTGTTTGCGTTGATAACGGAAAGCCTCGTGGGGCTACGTTGTTACCGGTTTCTCCACCGGTGTCTTCGGCATGAAAACCAGGAATACTTCGCACTAATTCAGCAACACTGTGCGGAGCCAATTGCTCTAACTTTGCTTCGTTAAAGGTAGTTATTGCATTAGTTGATTCGATTTTCTCTTTTGGCCGAGATGTTCCCGTTACAATGATGCGCTCAAACCCTAAATCACTTTTTGCTACTTGTTGCTCTTGTGACAAGACGCTAGGGGATATGGATAGACCTACAGCGACTGCAATTAGAGTCATTTTTGTTATTTTTATTATTTTTACCTATGTAGGGCTAATTTTCACAAAATTAGGTAGTCTTATTATATAGATTTATGAGTTTGCATAGCACTACAGCTTGCCTTGCTTTTTAAGAGTCTTACCGCAAACAAATAGTCGAGACACTAAAAAAGCGAAAGGTTATCCGCCTTCCGCTTTTTAAATATCAATAGCCTTGTGTAAATTAAGCTAGTTTATCTGATGCTACTTTGTAGGTTGGATCTTCAATCACATTCACTTCAACTAAATCTCGTGCTTTATGAAGCAACTGCGTACAGTCTTTACTTAAGTGACGTAAATGAAGTTGTTTACCTGCTTTTGTGTATTTGTCAGCAAGTGTATCAATTGCTTCTATTGCACTGTGGTCAGATACGCGGCTGTGTTTAAATTCAACAATCACATTTTTAGGATCATTTTTCACATCGAATAACTCAGAAAAGTTTTTAACAGAGCCAAAGAATAACGGACCATGTAGTTCATACACCTTAGCGCCTTCCTGATCAATGTAGTTAGTTGTATATATCTGCTTCGCATGCTGCCAAGCAAATACTAGAGCCGATACAATAACACCCACACATACAGCAATCGCTAAATCAGTAATAACCGTCACGCCCGACACAAGAACAATTACAAATGCATCAGATAATGGTACGCGCTTCATCATTTTAAAGCTTGCCCATTCAAATGTACCAAGTACTACCATAAACATAACACCAACAAGTGCAGCTAATGGGATCATTTCAATTAAGCTAGAGGCAAAAATAATAAAACCAAGTAGCATAAGTGCAGCGCTTATACCTGATAAACGAGAGCGACCACCTGAATTTATATTGATCATTGATTGACCAATCATTGCACAACCACCCATTGCACCAAACATACCGCAGGTAATATTTGCAGCACCTTGACCAATACATTCTTTATTACTATGACCACGGGTTTCTGTAATCTCATCAATTAAGCTAAGCGTTAATAATGATTCAATTAAACCAATAGCCGCTAAAATAAGTGCATAAGGAAAAATAATTTGTAGCGTTTCGAAAGTAAACGGCACCATAGGAATATGAAATTCAGGCAAGCCGCCAGCGATTGTTGCAGCTTCGTCTCCAGTCATTCCTTTTAAGAAATCTAATACTGTATGCGCTTCTAAATCAAATCCAATCACTAATCCAGTTACAGTTACAATAGCAACTAGAGATGAAGGCACTGCTGTAGTCAATTTTGGCAAAAAGTGGATTATTGCCATGGTTAATGCAACTAAGCCAAGCATGATAAATAATGGATTACCTGTCATCCATTCTTGTCCGCCCATACCATCTGGCACTTTAAACTGCCCTAGCTGAGCTAAAAATATAACAATTGCTAACCCGTTTACAAAACCAAGCATTACCGGATGAGGAACCATACGGATAAACTTACCGAGCTTAAATACACCCGCGAGAATTTGCAGTATTCCCATCAGCAACACAGTTGCAAATAGATACTCAACACCGTGATCAAGCACTAAACTTACCATAACAACAGCTAGTGCACCGGTTGCACCTGAAATCATACCAGGGCGACCACCAAAAATAGCCGTAATTAAACCAACGATAAACGCGGCATATAGACCAACCAAAGGTTCTACATTTGCAACAAAGGCAAACGCAACTGCTTCTGGGACTAAGGCTAACGCCACAGTTAATCCAGATAGAATATCGTTTTTAGCAGAGCTAGGCGCCCTACTGAGTAAGTTAAACATTGAGGTCCTCAAATGGTGTAATGGGTATCAAAAAAAGCGCTAAATTCTACCAAATTAGCGCTCAGTTAACAATTATCATTATGTGGTTAAGCTAAACTAAAAATGGTTTAGCTTTTAAAAGAAGTGCTTTTACAAAGGAAGAGATGTACTACGTTTTACACA
>NZ_JACJDN010000159.1:0-7081 GCF_014163565.1 Pseudoalteromonas sp. SR45-5
GCCGAAGATAGCAACTCATTAAGCCGTTATAACCAACAAAATGCCGTAGGCGTTGAAATTTTAATGGGCGATAACAGCGATATAACTACCATTGTTGAACAAGCTAATAGCGTAATAGATAAATGGCACGAAAGCGGTTTATTACCTCAAAACGTAGAGCTTGAAAGCTGGCACGACAAAAGCACCATGATCACCGAGCGTTTATCGCTACTTACTAAAAATGCGGTGACCGGTATTATTATGGTGTTTGTAATACTTGCCATATTTTTAAACGTACGCGTAGCGCTGTGGGTTGCTGGTGGCTTGCCGTTTGTATTTTTTGGTACGCTTTATTTTATGACCGATGGCTACACCGCACTAACCATAAACGAAATGACCACCTTTGGCTTTATTATGGCGCTGGGCATAGTGGTAGACGATGCCGTTGTTGTAGGCGAGAGTATTTACACCACACGTAAAAAGCATGGCGATACATTAAATAATACAGTTTTAGGTACCATGAAGGTTGCTGTGCCAACAATATTTGGGGTGTTAACCACGGTGGCTGCGTTTGTAGCGCTTTCGAATGTGTCGGGCAACTTAGGTAAAATTTATTCTCAATTTGCCACTGTAGTGACCATTTGTTTACTGCTTTCAGTTGTTGAATCAAAACTTATTTTACCCTCGCATTTAGCCCACATTAGTACTAAACGCCAAGTTAAAAAAGGCTTAGCAGGTCTGTGGTCAAAAATACAACATGGTGCTGATAGCGGCTTAAGCTGGTTTAGTAAAAACATTTACTGCAAGGTTATTGAATTTTCACTGCGCTTTAGATACGCCGTAGTGGCTGCGTTTATCGCCTTTTTTATATTAGTTATTGGCATGCCGATGACAGGCACAGTTAAAGTTGGTTTTTTCCCAAGTATTGCAGGCGATACCGTAACAGCCGATTTGGTTATGCAAAACGACGCCGCTTATGGGCAAACAAACACAAACTTACTAACGCTTGAGCAAAGTGCATTACAAGCTGAGCAAAACTTAATGACTAAGTTGAGCTCTGACAAAAGCGAAATAACCAGCCTACAAGTCATTAGTAGCAGCGACACCAGCGGTGAAGTAAGCGTTGAGCTATTAAACGAAGGCGCTTTTACAGCAAGCGAATTTGCTCAAGAGTGGCAGCGCGTAGCAGGTAGCCTTGAGGGCAGTAAAAAATTACAAATATTAGCCACGCGTAAAATGGTTGATAACTTTAAAGTTGAGCTTAAAGCGTGGGACGACGAAACCGTAATGGCGGCGGGCGCACTATTTAAGGAGCGCTTACAAAATACCGCAGGCGTTAACGGAATAGACGACAACTTAAACCCAGGTCAGCCACAACTTAAATTTACCCTAAATGCACAAGGGCGCGCGCTTGGCATGGATACAGCTAGTTTATCAAAGCAAGTACTGCAAGCCTTTGGTGGTGCAGTTGTACAGCGCTACCAACGTAATAAAGACGAAGTTAAAGTACGTGTACGCTACCCAGAAGATGCTCGTAAAACACCTGCCGATATAATGCAGTCGCGTATTAGCCTGCCTGATGGCACCGTTGTCCCTTTAGTTAACGTAGCCACAGTAAGCAGTGAATATCAGCAAGATGAAATAACCCGCATTGATGGACTTCGTGCAATTTATTTAAGCGCCCAAGTAGATAAAAACGTGATTGCTCCAAACGAGTTAGTTGCTAACTTAAAGCGCGACTTAATTCCTGAGTTAACACAGCAATTTCCTAACTTAAGTGTGTATTTTGCAGGAGAGGCAGAGCAACAAAGCGAAACCACCAGCTCAATGAGCACTATGTTTGTAGCAGCTTTATTAGTTATTTACGTGTTGCTGGCTATTCCGCTTAAATCGTACATTCAACCTATGTTGATTATGGTAGCAATTCCGTTTGGCATTGTGGGCGCTATTTTAGGACATTGGTGGAACGACTTAACCATTAGTATATTGTCGTTAAATGGTATTTTGGCGCTCAGTGGGGTAGTTGTAAACGACAGCTTATTACTTGTTTCACGCTTTAACGAACTAGTAAAAGAAGAGAGCATGAGCACGCACGATGCCATAGTTGAGTCGTGTACGAGCCGATTACGTGCGGTATTACTTACCTCAATTACGACGTACGCAGGCTTAGTGCCGCTACTTAGCGAAACCTCAATGCAGGCACAGTTTTTAATTCCTGCTGCGGCATCACTTGGCTACGGTATTTTGTTTGCCACGGTTATTACCTTAATACTTATACCGGCATTATTGATGATTCAAACCGATGCTAAACGCGGTATTGATGCTGTGCTAATATCGCTAGGTGCTAAAAATAAAACGCAGGAAGTAGCCTCTTAATGATAAACGTACTACTGGTTGAAGACGACATAGATTTGGCAACCACCATTGTTGATTATCTCGAAATTGAGTCAATAGAGTGTGACCATGCAAGCAATGGCGTAATGGGTTTAAATTTAATAGAACGTAATCAATATCAAATGATTATATTAGATGTAAACATGCCCAAAATGGACGGTTTAACCATGTGTAAATCATTGCGTGAGCAAGGCATTGATATACCTGTATTAATGCTGACAGCGCGCGATAGCCTCGACAATAAGCTTGAGGGGTTTGCAGCCGGTAGTGACGACTATTTAGTAAAACCATTTGCGATGAAAGAGCTAGTAGCGCGGGTTCAAGTATTAGCAAAGCGTAAAAGTGGAGAGGTTAAGCGACTTACCTTTGCTAATTTAACACTTAATTTAACCGCGCATACAGCAACAGTGGCTGCGCACAGTTTAAAGTTATCACCCATTACTTTTAAGTTATTAGAAGTGCTTGTACGAGAGCAGCAAAAACCGGTAACCCGACAGGTAATTATGCAAGCAATATGGGGAGACGATCAGCCAGACAGCAATAGCTTAAAAGTGCATATTCATCATTTGCGTAAACAGCTAGAGCAAGCGCATTGCCAAGCCGTACTAGAAACAATACCCAGTGTAGGGTTTGCGCTAAAATTAAAAAATGGGACACAAGCATGAAAATTAGACCCAGCCTGAGGTTGTATTTTTTTGCCACCATGGTGCTTTTAAGTTCATTAATGGCAATTGGTTTTTCGTTTTTAAGTGTTAATTATTTTATTGATGGCTTAGACCGAGGGTTAAATGGCGTAATGCATGCGCTTTCGCAATCTACTGAGGTTAAAAACGGTGAACCTGCAGAAATGATTGGCTTTAAAATAGCGAGTCGCTGGGAAGACATGCCAAGCGAAATTCAGCAACGCTTTACAAAGCCTACAGAGATTGGCGTATTGCAAAAAAGCAAAGTAAAACCATCGTTTTTTTCAATGCCGGAAGACCTCTATTTTGTAGCGTATTTTCAAAACCCTGCAGGGGAGCCCCGTTACGTATCACGTATTATGCTTGAAAAAGAGCGCCTTAAAAAACAAAGCTCACCCGATAAACCTATAAAAAAGTTGGCATGGATAGCGTTAACAGGGGTTACGGCAATTGCTTTATTTACCTTCTTTTTGTTTATGGTAATGAAAAAAATAGCTAAACCAGTAGAGTCACTACGCGGTTGGGCTAAGTCGCTAAATCAAAATAATTTACAAAACACGCCGCCCGACTTTACCTATAACGAACTAAATACCTTGGCAACGCTAATACGCAGTAGCTTGCTTTCTGCTCACGACAGCCTTGAGCGAGAGCAGCGCTTTTTAAGTTATGCGAGCCACGAGTTACGTACACCAATTTCGGTTATTCGCAGTAACGTTGAGCTACTCAATCGGCTGAGCGAAAAAGCCCCGTTAAGTTATAAACAACACCTTACACTTGAGCGTATAGAGCGCGCCGGTTTAACCATGAGCGATTTAACCGAGACGTTATTGTGGCTTAGCAGAAATGACGACCAGCAAAGTGCACCAGAGCCCGTAAACCTAGCCGAAAAAATAACGACCTTGGGTAACGAACTCGATTATTTACTCAATTCAAAACAAGTTGATGTACTTATAAATACCGATAACCAAAATACAACTATTAATACCGAAGCCACCGCATGCCACATTGTGCTTACTAACTTAATACGTAATGCATATCAGCATACGCAACAAGGGCAAGTGCGAATTACTCAGCAGGGTAGCCGTGTAATTATAGTAAATAGCAGCGAACAAACTGATACGCCACACACTGCTAATAACACAAACAAGCCTGCTAACATTGGCTACGGTTTAGGATTGGAGTTAAGCGAAAAAATAATAAAACGACACGGTTGGGTATACGAAGTAAACGACATGCCTGGGCGTTATGAAGTGGTGGTCGATTTTAGTTGATACGCTTTTTTAATACTTAACCTGAACTCTGGTTAAGAGATTTACTAACATATTGAATCATAGTGATATTTAAATTTATTTTCTCTAGCTAGAGATTTTCAGTGAAAACAAGGCGAATTTACGCGTCAATAGCTGGTCTATTGCAAGTAGATTCAACGCGGTTAGCGCTGAAAATAGCTGCTTGAGATAGATTTATTATCCAGAGTTTAGGTTACTTGGATTTGAAATATAAAAACCGCGCTAAGGCACTTTTAAAAAAGCTTTAGCGCGGTTTTTTTATATTCAAAAATATTAAATTTAACGCTGAGAATATAAAAAACTTAGTGATAGTAATGTGTTAAGTAATTTGCTAAAACTGCAGGTAAAGATGGGGAGAGCGTGACGCGAGAATACGTAATTGGCTAAACTCATTTCTTGCTATTATAACTAGTCATTTCTAGCCGCTTTTAGCAAGGTGCTATGTTCTTAAGGAAATATATGAAAATCGTTAGTGCTTTATTGATTGTGCTGATATTAATGCCAATCTTTCTATACATATATCAGTTTGGCTTTGGTTTTTGGGCTGATCATGCCAAATGGGCTGAAATGGGAAGTTTCTTTGGTGGTATTTTAGGCCCTGCAATAACTGTTATTTCGGTTGGATTTTTGTATGTTCAACTTAAAGCACATCAAAAGCAGCAGCAGTACACATTGGATGCACTCAAACTTCAAAAAATTGAGTCTGATATTGTATTCTTTATAGCGTCAGTGAAAACAGAATTAGCCCGTGAAATACCAACTATGAATAATAAAGTTTTAAATGAAATCCTTGGTCATCATGCTGCTGAGTTTTGTTCAGTACACACGAACTATCAAGGAGAAAAAAATCCTGATTTTATTATCGATGGCTATCGTAGGCGTTCATTCGATTTCTTAATATGCCACGAAGGCTTATTTAGCTCTTGGATTGCCCTTAATGCCCATTTACATAAATTAAATGATTTGGATATTACATTGAAAATGGACAGTTATAAATCACAAAAAGCAAGAATATTTACAAGCTTAGATAGTTATATTTGCTCTCATTTAGACACTATATCAATGCTCCTTGATACTAAGTACGTACCACATTTTAGACCGTCATTTAAAGTTGCACGAGACAAAGCCCAAGCACAATTTAACTAACGAGCTCAACTAAAAGCTAAACAATGACAATGTTTCTACTTCTGTTTAGTGGATACCTCCTTATCACATTAATGAGGCTAAAATATCTAAGTATATCAAACGTTAGCGCTGCCAATATCACTCAACTCTATATTAATAAAAAGCGCAATTTACTTCTTTTACCTAAACGAGTTTACTTAACAAAGCGTTTTTTATCGAGCCTTACAATGCCAATGATCATCGTGTTTAGTGCAGGCTTGTTTTGTGGGCTTGGCTTTTACGATCACAATGTTGGGAGAGTTGTGCTCAGTTACTAAAGCAGGCGTAACTACTTTAAATACTTTTTTATGTGGTTTATGCGCACTGGGATCATGTTGATATACTGTGCAGCCGCTCATAATAAGCGCGGTCGTCATTACTAAAACTACTTTTAAAGATAAGTTCATGTTTATTAGTCCTATGTAGCTTAACACAAAGCCTAGGATAAACTTTTTTTTGTATAGTGCTGTAAGCAAACGTAAGGATATTGTAAAGGTGACTTATATGGCTTTTGACGTCTATTTAACTAATTAATAAGTACATTGGTACTGCGTTAAATACGCCAATACCAATGCTTACAATATTGAGTTTAGAGCTCAGAGCTTAGTCCACTGAGTTCAAACTTATAAATCGCTGCGCCAACCCATACCAGACTCTTCCATTAAACGCTCGTACACGCCTTCTATGTTAAGTGGTAACCATGCATCAAACTGTTTAAAGTCACTAAATTGGTCTAATTTTACATTTTGTTTAATTTCGTCAAGCGTATTACCGGCTAAAACGCCTGCGGTTACTTGGCTATACAAAAGCTCTAAATAACTTAAGTAACGCGCTACATCTGCTTTACTGCCAATATCGGCATGTCCGCCTACAAAATTATTAAAGTCATATTTGAGTACCGCTTGAGTTGAATTAATCATGCCTTGAATATCGTAACTCCACAGTTTTTGCCACGGCATTCTGCCAATAACAATCCAATCAACCACAAACAAGGTTTTTTGCTTTTCGAATAATATACTAACCGAACCACGACCATCGTTTGGACCATGGTAGTTAAGCTTTACTGTTGAATCACCAAGGGTAAGTAGTAGCTCGTTATCAAAAGTAAGGCTGGGCATTACCGTTTTCATTTGTGTGTTTTTAATATCTTGCGCGGCGAGTTTATGCGCCACAAAAGTGGTGTGCGGGCTTTTGAATACTTCGGCGCCGTAAATATGATCGCTGTGATTATGGCTATAAATTACATACTTTACCGGTACGTTATAGCGAGTTTTAATTTGCTCGTTTAACCAGATGGCGGCTTTTTTGTTAAGCGGGTCGGTAACAATTGCGCCCTCAGGAGTGATTAAAAATACTGAGCGGTGTCTGTCGTCTATAAAGCGGTGTAAGCCATCTCCTAAGTCTTCTATTTCATAGGTTTGTGTGGCAAAGCCTATAAACAATAGGGCTGTGGTTAATAGTTTTTGTAGCAAGCGGGGCATACACCATTCCTTTTTAAATTGATTAAATTAATAACGCTATTAAAAGAAGACAGCATTAAGCAGTAAAAAATTTCAGCTATTGGTTAAATTA